>NZ_ANKP01000021.1:0-157699 GCF_000319775.1 Cupriavidus sp. HMR-1 | reverse complement strand
TGGCCGACCGGCGTGCGGGCGCCGGCGCTCGCCCACAGCACGCGCCAATGGACCGCATACGCGCCGGCGCCAGCGCAACTGGTATCCACGACGCCCCCGGGCCACGTGCGCGCCGGCAGTGCCCTGATCCAATTGCGTCAGCCGGAACTCGTGAGCGAGGCAATGGCGGCGCAGGCCAGCATCAATGGCAACGATGCGCGGCTGACGGGCCTGCTCGAATTGCGCCGCGGTATCGAGCAACAAGCCGCCACGCTCGAAGAACTGCAGCAGAGTCTGGCGCGCGCACGCGCTGTCCACGCGGAAGAACGCCGACTGCTGCTTGCGGCGCCGTTCGATGGCGCATGGGTGGACGTACCGGATGACATTCGCGCCGATACCTGGGTGGGCTCCAAACAGGTACTTGGCCGGCTGATCGACCCGGCGCACTGGATGGTGGATGCCTTCGTCGACGAAAGCGATGTGCAGTATCTGCGCACCGGAGCCCGCGCCTGCTTTTTCCCCGATGCGCGCCCGGCTCGCCATTGCGGCGTGATACGGGCCATCGCGCCGTCACGCAGCGCGCAGATCCCGGCGGCGCAACTCACCACGCCCCACGGCGGGCCAATCGCCGCCGTCGACAAGCAAGGCGCGCTGATTCCGGACGCCGCACTCTATCTCGTCCAGATCGACCTGGCCGCGCCGCCGCCATCACTGGTCGAGCTGCGCGGCAACGTCCATCTGGCCGGCGAGCCTCGCAGCCGACTGGCGGACTGGATGCGCAACATCTACAGCGTCGTGATTCGGGAGAGTGGGTTCTAGGCGCCGGGGACCGGGCCGATGTCGAGGGTCGCGAAGGTGGCGAGCACGGCGCGACGTCCCGTTCAACGCCGCGACGGTTTCTCCGCCGAGATCCAGTTCAGGAACAGGTCGCGTGCCGGGTGCAGGTAGTCGCCAATCGGCTGCGTGCGACCGTTGGCGTACCAGTGACAGTACGCGCCGTGGAAGATGGCCACCAGCAGGCGGGCGATGTCGGGAGAAAGCGGGCGCTCCGGCGTGCCCAACGCCTCCACCAGCACGCGGACATGGCCGTTCCACCCTTCGCGGATATGTTCGCGCACGGACTGCGGGGTGTTGGCGGAGAACAGCAGCGCCATCACCACCCCCTTGGTTTCCGGGTTGCGCGTGAAATAGTCGGCCACCCGGTCAAAGATCTCGTCCACGCGCTCGGCCAGCGGCCTTCCCTCCAGATCGTCGGGACGCAGCGCAAGCTCGATTTCCTGGAACAGACTGATCGCCGCCTCGGCAAGCAGCATTTCCTTGCTGCCGAAATGCCAAAGCAGGCTGCTCTTGGCCACGCCGACCTGGGCGGATATCTGGTCGAGCGTCACTTCGCTATAGCCATGCTCGGAAATCAATGACTTCGTGAGCGCAATGACGCGATTGCGGGTCTCGAGGCCCCGGCGGTACTTCGTTGTCCCATTCGGAATGGCGACAACGTCGCCCGTCTCGTTTGCACTCATCGACTTCACCCATTCAGCTTGCCGCAAATTGTAGCAGCGGCGTCATATCGGTCCTCCGGACTTGCCCTAGGTTTCCCCTTCCTGGCTTGACACCGATCTGCCCCAACTCCGACACTTAAAATTGTACTGACTGTTCAGTTTAATTTTAATGGATTTCTAGTGCCCGATACTACACAAACAGCAAGAGAATCCACGCGTGACGGGATCGAGCGTCTGTTCCAGGCCCAGCGGTCGGCCTTTGCCGCCGCGCCCTACCCGGCGCTGGCCGACAGAAAGCAGGGCCTGCGGCGCTTGCGCGATGCGGTTCGCAAGCACGCCGGCAGCCTGGCGCACGCGGCGGACCGGGACTTCGGCGGACGCGCCCATGCCGAGACGATGATGGTCGACGTGCTGCCGTCCGTGCTGCACATCAACCACCTGCTTGGCGGGCTAGGCCGGTGGATGCGACCGTCGCGCAGAAGTGTCGAACTGCTGTTCCTCGGGAACAGCGCCAAGGTGGTGTATCAGCCCAAGGGCGTGGTTGGCATCGTGGTGCCCTGGAACTTCCCCGTCTATCTGGCGCTCGGGCCGCTGGCCACCGCGCTGGCGGCAGGCAACCGATGCCTGATCAAGACCTCGGAGTTCGCGCCCCGGACCTCTGCCGCGCTACGCGCCTTGCTTGCCGAGGCATTCACCGAGGACGAAGTCGCCATCGTCGAGGGCGACGCCGACGTGGCACGCCAGTTCACCGGCCTGCCGTTCGATCATCTGGTGTTCACGGGCTCGCCCGAGGTCGGCCGCCACGTGATGCGTGCCGCCGCCGAACACCTGACGCCTGTCACGCTCGAACTCGGTGGCAAGTCGCCTGCCATCGTGTCATCCAGCGCGAACCTGGCAACCGCGGCACGGCGCATCGCCCACGGCAAGACAGTCAACGCCGGTCAGATCTGTGTGGCGCCGGACTACGCCCTGGTGCCAGAGGCACTCGCCGGCCGTTTTGCCACGGAAGTGCTGAACGCATCCGCGGCGCTGTTCCCCACGGATCGCGACGACTACGCAAGCATCATTCATGACCGCGCCCGCCAGCGCATGAACGATCTGCTCGACGACGCGCGTGCCCACGGCGCGCAGGTCATGCGCGCGGCCATGCCCGAGGATGGACGCCGCCTGCCGCTTCACGTGGTACTCGCCGTAACGCCCCGGATGCGCATCGCACGCGAGGAAATCTTCGGCCCGATTCTGCCGGTCTTCACCTATCGCGATTTCGAGGACGTCGTGACGCATGTACGCGCCGGCACGCGACCGCTCGCCATGTACTACTTCGGCGACGACAAGGCCGAATCCACCACGCTGCTGCAACGCACGCACGCGGGCGGCGTCACGCTGAACGACTGGGGCTGGCACGTGCTGAATCACGATCTGCCGTTCGGTGGCACCGGCACGTCCGGCATGGGCAACTATCACGGCGCCGAGGGCTTCCGCGAGCTATCGCACGCCAAGGCCGTGTTCTCCGAGCGGAAGTGGTTCCCGATCGAATTGTTTCATCCGCCCTACGGCACGTTCATCCAGCGCCTGACGCTGCGGATGTTCCTGGGCCGGCCCTCTGCAGCGCCTCCCGTGCAAACCGAAGCCTCGCCAGTGACGGCATCCCAAGACTAATTCCCAAGCTCCCAAGAACAACATCATGGATTTCGACTACGTCATCATTGGCGCGGGTTCGGCTGGCTGCGTGCTGGCCAACCGTCTGAGCGCCGACCCTTCCGTGCGCGTCTGCCTGGTCGAAGCCGGCCCCGTCGATCGCTCTCCGCTGATCCATACGCCGGCTGGCATCATCGGCATCCTGCCGACCCGACACGTCAACTGGGCATTCGAGACAGTTCCGCAGCCAGGACTGAAGGGCCGTCTCGGCTACCAGCCGCGCGGCAAGACGCTTGGCGGCAGCAGCGCCATCAACGCGATGATCTACATCCGCGGCCACCGCACCGATTACGACGACTGGGCGGCGCTGGGCAATCCCGGCTGGTCCTACGACGATGTGCTGCCCTGGTTCCGGCGCTCCGAGGATTACTTCGGCGGCGCCGACACCTATCACGGCGCCGGCGGCGAGCTGACCGTGAGCGCGCTCGACGCCCATCCGGCCACGCACGCGTTCATCGAAGCCGGCCGCAAGAGTGGGCACGCCGTCAATGCGGATTTCAACGGCGCGGAGCAGGAAGGCGTTGGCCACTATCACGTGACCATTCGCAATGGCCGGCGCTGCAGCGCATCGGTGGCGTTTCTGCATCCCCTGCGCGACAAGCGCACGAATCTCACCGTGCTGACGGGCGGCCATGCCACCCGGCTGATCCTGCGCGGCAACACGGCGGAAGGCGTCACGGTCCGCGTGAAAGGCCGTGATGTGGAACTGCGCGCGCGCCGCGAGACCATCGTGGCGGCCGGCGCGTTCGGCACGCCCCAACTGCTCCAGCTTTCAGGCATCGGCGACGAAGCAGACCTGCGTCCCCACGGCATCGCCGTCCAGCACGCGCTGCCCGGCGTCGGCAAGGGGCTGATCGACCATCCTGACTACATCCTGCCCTTCAAGAGCCCCGACAAGTCGCTGATGGGCATGTCGCTGCACGGCGTGGCGGCCATGACGAAAGCGTTCTTCGAGTACCGCAAGTCGCACACGGGTCTGCTGGCCAGCAACTTCGGCGAGGCCGGCGCGTTCCTGCGCACCGATCCGACGCTGTCGCGGCCCGACGTGCAATTGCACTGGGTCACCGGCATCGTGGACAACCACAACCGCACACGCCACGCGGGCCACGGCATGAGCTGCCACGTCTGCGTGCTGCGTCCGAAGAGCCGCGGCACGGTCGGCCTGAACTCGGCCAATCCGCTGGAGCCGCCGCGTATTGACCCGAACTTCCTCAGCAACGACGACGACGTGACGACGCTGCTCAAGGGCTACAAGCTCTCGCGCGAGATCATGCATGCGCAGCCGCTGGCCCGCTACGCCGGGCGCGAGCTGTACGTGAAGGGTGTGAGCAGCGACGACCAGCTCGTCGACCTGCTGCGCCGCCGCACCGACACCATCTACCACCCGGTGGGCACCTGCCGCATGGGTAGCGACGACATGGCCGTGGTCGACCAGCGCCTGCGCGTACGCGGCATGGAACGACTGCGCGTGGTCGACGCGTCGATCATGCCGACGCTGATCGGCGGCAACACGAATGCCCCCTCGATCATGATCGGCGAGAAGGGTGCCGCGATGATCGCGGAAGACTGGCAGGGCCGCGCGGCCGCCTGACTGCGCTTCGCAACGCCGCATCACAAAGCCAAATAGCAAACCCGCAAAACAAGAGCCCGAGAAGGAGACTCCATGCAACGCAAGACCGCCGTGATTCATGCGGCCATTTCCCTGCTGGTGGGCAGCCTGTTCCCGATGACCGCCATGGCCGCGCCCATCGAGACCACGGCAACCAACGACGCAACGGCCGCCACGCGCGATGCCAATGCGGACGTACTGAAGCGCCTGCCTTTCGCCAACCGGCAGGACTTCGAGGATGCCCAACGCGGCTGGGTCGGATCGCTCGACAGTGGCGAGATCCGCAGTGCCGATGGTCGCGTGGTCTGGAACCTCGACGCCTATGCCTTCCTGCGTGACGACGCCTCGCCCGCCTCGGTCAATCCGAGCCTCTGGCGCCAGGCGCAGCTCAACCTGAAGCACGGCCTGTTCAAGGTCACCGACCGCATCTATCAGGTGCGTGGCTTCGACCTCTCGAACATGACCATCGTCGAGGGCGACAGCGGCCTTATCGTGATCGATCCGCTTCTGACCGCCGAAACCGCCCGCGCGGCAATCGACGTCTACTACAAGTACCGCCCGAAGAAGCCCATCGTCGCGGTGATCTACTCGCACAGCCACGTGGACCACTTCGGCGGCGTGAAGGGCGTGGTCAGCCAAGACGACGTCAAGGCGGGCAAGGTGAAGATCTACGCGCCCGAAGGCTTCATGGAAGAAGCCATCAGCGAGAACATCTTCGCCGGCAATGCCATGAGCCGCCGCGCGCAGTACATGTACGGCGCCCTGCTGCCGAAGGGCCCGCAGGGGCAGGTGGACGCTGGCCTCGGCAAGACCGTTTCGCTCGGCACGATCACGCTGATCCCGCCCACCGACCTGATCGGCAAGACCGGCGAAACCCGGACGATCGACGGCGTGCGGATCGAATTCCAAATGGCTCCCGGCTCCGAGGCGCCAGCCGAGATGCTGATGTACTTCCCGCAGTGGCGGGCACTGTGCGCAGCGGAGGACGCCACGCATAACCTGCACAACCTCTACACCATCCGCGGCGCGCAGGTGCGCGACGCCAACCAGTGGTGGCGCGCGCTTGACGAAACCATCGACCGCTACGGCAACCGCACCGACGTCATCTTCGCGCAGCACCACTGGCCAAAGTGGGGCCAGCAGAACATTACCGGCTTCCTCTCGCGGCAGCGCGACGCCTACAAGTTCATCCACGACCAGACACTGCGCCTGGCCAACCAGGGCTACACGATGACCGAGGTAGGCGAGCGCGTGAAGCTGCCGCCGTCTCTGGCCAGCCAGTGGGACCTGCGCGACTACTACGGCACGGTGAATCACAACGCCAAGGCCGTCTACCAGCGGTACCTCGGCTGGTACAGCGGTGACCCGGCCGACCTGCACCCGCTGCCACCGGAGGAATCCGCGCAACGCTACGTGCAGTACATGGGCGGCGCCGACAAGATCCTCGCGCAGGCCAGCAAGTCGTACGCCCAGGGCGATTACCGCTGGGTGGCGCAGGTGGTCAAGCATGTGGTCTACGCCGATCCGTCAAACCAGGCGGCCCGCAAGCTCGAGGCCGATGCGCTTGAACAGCTCGGCTACCAGACCGAGGCCGCGAGCTGGCGCAGTGCCTATCTGGTGGGCGCCTACGAGTTGCGCAATGGGGTGCCCAAGCTGCAGGGCACCCAGACTGCCAGCCCGGACATGATCGGGGCCATGACCGACACGATGTTCCTGGACTTCCTGGCCGTGCGTCTCAATGGCGAGCGTGCCGCCGGCCACGACCTGAAATTCAACTGGGTGCAACCAGATACTGGCAAGCGCTATGCGCTGTCGGTGGAAAACGGTGTCTTCCTTTACAAGCCGGAACGCCAGTTCGACGACGCCGGTGCCACGTTGACGATGCCGCGCAGCGCGCTGATCGGCTCGCTGCTCGGCCAGACCACGCTGCCCGCGGAACTCTCGGCCGGGCGCGCCAAGGTGGACGGCGATCCGGCCGTGCTGAAGTCATGGATGGGGATGCTGGACAAGTTCGACCCGCAGTTCAATATCGTGACGCCTTGATGCCGTCTGGCACCGTCATCCGCTGAACCGCCAAACCGGCACCCGGCCCTCTTCCAGGAGCCGGGTGGTGGTCCCCGCGTCCGGCACCCGCGCAGGTCGATTAGCCCCTGCCGCCATCACGGCGCGTGCAGAACCACCATCCAGTCAATTTGGCAAATTGCGCTATTTATCTTTGACTGAATCAAATACTGCATTGAAGGGGACTGGCGCGCGGACTGTTTGCGCTCTCGCGTTTTCCCGCAGGCAGAACCCGTGCGACGGCTATCCCCGGGGGGAAATCGACCTGCCATACCGCCCGCTTCGGACATCCCTGTCTGCGAAATCAGTATCCGAGCGTTTCATAAACAATTCACTTCACACCTTCAATAAACTGAATTCCGTTGATCTCACTCAGCAGCGATACTTCACGAGACTTATGCGCCATTGCAATTTGCACCGGAGGCACTTTCATGAGGCGATCTGAAATGAGAAAGACAAGAATCGGGGGACTGGCAACGCTTGCCATTGCCGCTGCCGTACTAACATTGGCGGGTTGCGGCAAGCAGGAAGAGCCCAAGACACCGGCAGCGCAAGCACCGGCCGCGCAATCTTCCGCCGAAGCGCCCGCTGCGCCGCCGGCCGCCCGCGAGAATCCCCCTGTCGCCGCGAATGCGCCGGAGTCGGCAGCTTCCGCGCCGGCACTGCCGCCGGTGGCCAATTCCGGCAAGAAGCCGAACATCCTGGTGATCTTCGGTGACGACATTGGCCAGACCAACATCAGCGCCTACAGCCATGGCGTGGTTGGCTACCGCACCCCGAACATCGATCGCATCGCCCGCGAGGGCATGATGATGACCGACTACTACGGCGAGAACAGCTGTACCGCTGGCCGTTCTACCTTCATCACTGGTGAAGTCGGCTTGCGTACCGGCCTGCTGAAGGTTGGCATCCCCGGCGCGACCGTGGGCCTGCAGGCGCAGAACGCGACCATTGCCGAAGCGCTGAAGCCGCTTGGCTATGCCACCGGCCAGTTCGGCAAGAACCACCTCGGCGATCGCAACGAATACCTGCCGACCGCGCACGGCTTCGACGAGTTCTACGGCAACCTGTATCACCTGAACGCCGAAGAGGAACCGGAGCGTCCGTACTATCCGAAGAACGATGCGGCCTTCGTGAAGGCGAATTCCCCGCGTGGCGTGATCCACTCGTTCTCCGACGGCAAGGTGGAAGACACCGGCCCGCTGACGCGCAAGCGCATGGAGACCATCGACGACGAGACCACGGCAGCAGCCATCGGCTTCATGGAGAAGCAGGTCAAGGCGGACAAGCCGTTCTTCGTGTGGATGAACACCACCCGCATGCACTTGTTCACCCATGTACGCGAGTCGATGCGCGGCCAAAGTGGTATGCCGGGCAACGAGTACGCGGACGGCATGCTCGAACATGACGCCGACGTGGGCAAGCTGCTCAAGACGCTCGACGACCTGAAGATCGCCGACAACACCATCGTGGTCTACACGACGGACAACGGCCCGAACCAGTTCAGCTGGCCGGATGCGGCAACCACGCCGTTCCGCAGCGAGAAGGACACCAACTGGGAAGGCGCGTTCCGCGTGCCGGCGCTGGTGAAGTGGCCAGGCCGCATCAAACCGGGCACGGTCTCCACAACGATGATGTCCGGCCTTGACTGGTTCCCCACGCTGCTTGCGGCCGCGGGCGATACCGACATCAAGGAACGACTGCTCAAGGGCACCAGCCTTGGTGGCAAATCGTTCAAGGTGCACCTGGACGGCTATAACTTCCTGCCGTACCTGACCGGGCAGACCAATACCGGCCCGCGCCAGGACTTCTACTACTTCAACGATGACGGGCAACTGGTCGCCTATCGCTACAACGACTGGAAAATCGTCTTCTGTGAGCAGCGGCAGCCCGGCGGCTTCCAGGTGTGGTCCAACCCGTTCACCTGCTTGCGCGCGCCCAAGGCGTTCAACCTGCGCATGGACCCATACGAGCGCGCCGATACGGTATCCGATCAGTACTATGACTGGGCCACGAAGAACGCCTACCTGATGCAGTACGGCGTCTATCGCGTGATTCCGTTCCTTCAGACGTTCAAGGACTATCCGCCGAGCCAGCGTCCCGCGAGCTTCAGTATCGACCAGGCGGTCGAGCAACTGATGAAGACGCTGGACAAGACGCCAGCCAAGTAACACGGGATAGCGTCTGACACCACCGGCCGGCTTCCGCCTCGCGGAACGCCGGCCGGTGGCATTCTGGGCAGGCAGAAAACACGCAGGAAGTCTCGTCGCGCCTAGAATGGCGGCTTTCCGCAAGCGGATTGCGGGTCGTTCCGGGGAGACCCCTCATGAAGCTCCATCAATTGCGCGCGTTGGCCGCCGTCTCCGAGACGGGCAGCATGCAGGAGGCATCCCGCCTGCTCCACGTCACCCAGCCAGCGCTGAGCAAGGCCATCAAGGAACTGGAAGCCAGCGTGGGCGCCGCGCTGTTCGTGCGCACGAACAAGGGTGTGCAACTCACACCATACGGGCAACGACTGGTCGGCCATGCCCGCCTGATCAGCGAGAACGTCAGACGCGCGCGCCAGGATCTCGAGGACATGAAAGGCACGGTGGTCAGCGAGATCACCGTCGCCGTCACGCCGGTCACCGCCCTGCTGCGCCCGGCGGGCGCCTGCATCACGGCATTCCGGCGCGATTTCCCGAGCGCGCAGTTACGCGTGCAGGAAATGCGGCCGGCGCAAATGCTTGAGCACCTGCGCGAAGGCACCATCGACTTCGCGCTGACGTCCCAGTCCCTGGCCAACGCGCATGGCCTCGACTGCGCCCAGGCTTGCCACGTGCCGACGTTGATTGCCGGCCGCAAGGATCATCCGTTGCGCAACACGCGCTCGCTCGGCGCCTTGCTGGAGGCGGAGTGGCTCGTACTCGATCCGCTCTCAGATACCGGCACGCCGTTTCATCAGCTCTTTGCCATCAACGGCATGACGCTGCCGTCGCGCGTTGTCGAATGCACGTCGATGACCCTGGCGCTGGAGATGTGCCGGCAGAGCGACCTGCTGGTGCTGCTCTCCGAGGAATCCCGCCGCAGTCGCTATCTCGTCGAAACCATGGACTTCATCGACGTCGACGAGACCATGCCGGACCGCACCATCGCGCTGGTATCGCGTGACCGCCACACCCTCACCTGGGCGGCGGCGCGGCTGCACGATGCCCTGCTGGACGCCTTGCGCCAGGAGTTTCCCACGGCGGACTAACGCCACCCCGTGATTACCAACGCTCATACCCATGAAAAAAAGCTGCGTGCGCCATGGGCGCCAGGCCCCTAAGATCGTCCGGTCGAACAGAAACCCATAAGAACACGGGCAGCCATTCAGCGACTGCCCGGACGGACCACCACGAGGAGCCTCATGAACGAAGCCACCGTTTCGCTGGGCAGCGATGCCGCAGCCAGCGTTGTCGCGCCCGCTTCACGCACGCAGGGCCGCCGCGCCGTCATTGCGGCCGCCATCGGCAATGGACTGGAGATCTACGACTTCACGGTCTACAGCTTCTTCGCGGCCACCATCGGCCGGCTGTTCTTTCCCGCCAGCAGTCCACTCGCCTCGTTGCTGCTTTCCTTTGCGACGTTCGGCGCCGGATTCGTAATGCGCCCGCTCGGCGCCGTGCTCATCGGCAACATGGCCGACCGGCGGGGCCGCAAGGCCGCACTGACGCTGACGATCGGCCTGATGACCGCCGGCACGGCGCTACTGGCCTTCACGCCGGCCTACGCCAGCATCGGCGTGACCGCCACTGCGCTGGTGGTGGTGGGCCGTCTGCTGCAGGGCCTGTCCGCCGGCGGCGAGGTTGGCGCCGCGTCGGCGCTGCTGATGGAGTCGACTGGCAAGCACCGGCGCTGCTTCGCGGTGAGCTGGCAAGGCGCGAGCCAGGGTGCTGCGGCATTGCTGGGCGCGCTGACCGGCGCTGCGGTCTCGGCGCTGCTGAGCCCCGAAGCGCTCCAGTCATGGGGCTGGCGCGTGCCCTTCATGCTCGGCCTGCTGATCGCCCCGGTCGGCATCTACATCCGCCGGCATCTGGAAGAGACCCAGACCGAGAACACCGCCCACGCCGGCCTCATGACGGTGGTGCGCGAGCATCGCCGCACGCTGATTCTCGGCGTGCTGCTGATGACGAGCAGCACGTCGTCGATGTACATCATGGTGTTCTACATGCCGACCTATCTGGTCAACACCGTGCACATGCCGCCCGTCACCGCGTTCCTGGGCGCCTGCGTGGCAGGTCTGACGATGCTGGTCATGTCACCGCTGTTCGGCTTGCTCGCGGACCGCTTGCCGCGCCGCAAGCCGCTGCTGATCGCCAACAGCATTGTCGCCATCAGCGTGATGGTGCCCAACTTCGCGCTGCTGTCTTCTGGCCCGGGGCTGCCGTTGACGCTGGCCTGCATCGCGTTGTCGGTCACGTTGAGTTCCGTAGGCGGCGGCGCGGGATCGGCGCTGATGATGGAATCGCTGCCACGCCATCACCGCGCCACCGGTATGTCGATCATGTACAGCGTGGGCGTGACCGTTTTTGGCGGCTTCGCGCCGCTGGTGGTCACGTGGCTGATTGCCACCACGGGTAGCCGCATGGCGCCGGTCGGATACATGCTGTGCGCGTCGCTGATCAGCTTTACTGCGCTTCTGCTGTTCCCCAGCCATCCGGGCCGCGATTGAGCACCGCCTCGAAGATGCCCACGATTGCCCCACAACGCTCAGCCCCATTCATCATGACGACCACACCCATTCCCGCCGCCATCTCGTCCGCAGCCAGCCGCTTTGCCGAGCTGCGCCATCGTATCCACGCGCACCCGGAGCTCGGGGCCGACGTGCCGCGCACCGCCGCCATGGTGGCCGGTCTGCTGCGCGAGTGGGGCTACGACGTTCATGCCGGGATTGGCGGCCACGGCATCGTGGCCCAGCTCAAGGTTGGCAACGGCCCGCGCCGCATCGGCATCCGGGCCGACATGGATGCGCTCCCGCTGCAGGAACGCACCGGCTTGCCCTATGCCAGCGAAGTACCCGGCCGTATGCACGCCTGCGGGCATGACGGGCACACGGCCACGCTGCTGGCCGCTGCCGAGTATCTCGCGGCCACGCGCAACTTCGATGGCACGCTGAACCTGATCTTCCAGCCGGACGAGGAAGGCATGACCGGCGCCCTGTCGATGATGGAGGATGGTCTCTTCGAGCGCTTTCCGTGCGACGCGATCTACGCATTCCACAATGCGCCGGGCCTGCCGGTCGGCATGGCCGTGGTCCAGCCTGGCGCGCAGGGCGGATCGTCGGACCGCGTGACCGTGACCTTCCGCGGCAAGGGCGGGCATGGCGCGATTCCGAATCGTGCTGCCGACCCCACGCTGGCGTTGGCGCACACCGTGGTGGCCCTGCAAGGCATCATCGCGCGCAACGTGGCGCCGGTGGATGCGGGCGTGATCAGCGTGGGCCAGATCGCGGCGGGCACGACCTACAACATCATCCCGGAGACCGCCACGCTCAAGCTAAGTGTGCGTGCCACGTTGCCCGAGGTCCGCAAGCTGCTGGAGGAACGCATCCGTGCCGTGGTCACGCATCAGGCCGCGTCGGCCGGCGTCGAAGCCGAGATCGACTACCAGCATCTGGTGCCGGCCATCCGGAACACGCCGGCAGAAGCGGCGATCGCGCGCGAAGCCGTGGCCAGCGTGCTCGGTAATGACAAGGTCATCCAGGTCCCGCCCTCGACGCAGATGGGCAGCGAGGACTTTGCCTGGATGCTCGAGAAGGTACCCGGCTGCTACTTCGTGCTTGGCAACGGCACGGGCGAGTGGGTAGGTTGCTCGGTACACAACGACGGCTACGACTTCAACGATGCCCTAATTCCCCTCGGCGCCGCCTGCTGGGTGGCATTGGCAGAGGGCT
This sequence comes from Cupriavidus sp. HMR-1, assembly GCF_000319775.1. Lineage (NCBI taxonomy): Bacteria > Pseudomonadati > Pseudomonadota > Betaproteobacteria > Burkholderiales > Burkholderiaceae > Cupriavidus > Cupriavidus sp. HMR-1. The sequence continues at coordinate 144,939 of NZ_ANKP01000021.1, read as the reverse complement.
ATCTCAAGTAGCCGTCGTCACGGCCTGCCCGTCTCGCAACCTGGCCGCGAGACTCAGCAACGCTGCCTCGAAGCCGCGCAACATCGCGGTGACGGGGCGGTCGGCAGGCTGTTTCCGTGCGATGGCGGCCGCGACGTGGCGGCGAATCAGCGCGGCCTGCGCGTCGATGAACGCCAGGCAGCGTAAACGATCAGGCTCGGAACTCGCCGCGATCACGGCTAACACCGGTGCCAACGCCAGCGTGCGATATCCCTCCACGGGCAATGCGGCGATACCGCCGGGCGCGGCCAGCAGTTCCGGCAACAGGAGCCGGAACACTGCGTTGCCCCACTCCGTCTTCTCCGCGGCTTCGGCGGCGCGCCGTTGCGCCAGCGCTTCCGCGTAAACCGGTGACGTGATGCGCCCATGCCGCACCAGTTCCTGATAGCCATCGCGCATGCCTTCCGATATACAGTCCGCGCCGATATAGGCCACACCGTTTCTCCGGCTGGCCAGCACGGCCGCCTGCAGCGCATCGGGTGTCCATGCATCGAGCGGCACCACGGCACACGTGGTCGGACGCGTGGCGTGGATGGTGCAGAGGTTGTCATCGCCAAGTGCTGGACAGGAGGCCAGCGATGGATAGTCGACACCCTGAATCGCCAGCATGAGACTGTCACCGCCGGGCAAGACATGCCCAAGCATGGCCGCCAGATCACGGGCGTCCGGGTGCGACGGGCGCACCCGCCGCAACGACAGGCAGCCGATAAAACGGTCCTGATGACGGAATAACTCGGCCATCGTCAAGAGCGGCGACGAGTTGCAGCATTTGCCGCACGCGCTGCAATGGAATGAAAACGTCCGTTCGTGCGTCACGGCGATATCGGCCAGCTTCACCACGGACGACGCACCGAATCGTTGAAGCGCGCCAGGATGAACGTCTTGACGGGCTCGGAATGCAGGCCGCGCACAGTCGGCGCCAACCACGGCGCATCGCGATCACGCGCGCGGATGGCGAGCACATTGGCAAAGGGCACACGCGCGTCCTCCATGCCGAGCGCGTCGCGCGCGGGCGCGAGACCGGCTGCCGATGCCGTGGCAAACGGAAGCGCCACAAGCGCGGCGTTGTCGAGCGCGGCGGCAAGCTTCGCCTCCGCAACGGCACGCCAGCGCAGCCCGCGCCGGTTCTCCACGATATCGGTAGTGCGCGGGCTCAGTCCCGCATCGGACGATATCCGGATCAGGCCGTAGCCTTGCAACAGAAGCAGGGCACGCCCCTGCGCGGACGGCTCGACAGGTAACGCGACAACGGATCGCGGCGGCAATCCGCGCAGATCGGATAGCGTGCGCGAGTACAGCCCCATCGGATAGGTGACGGTATGGGCCACGGGCAGCAGGCCGCTGCCGGCCCGAGCCAGCGACGGCCCATCCTGTGCGATGTTTGCTTCGATCCGGCCCGCGGTCACCGCCGCATTGGCCTGCGCCACACTGGCAAAACGCACGGTCTCCAGCCGCACGCCTTCGCGCAACGCCACATCGCTGGCCGCGCCAACCAACTCGCTGTCTGGTTCCGCGACCACGCCGATACGCACCGTGTAGCGCGGCTGGACAGAACCGGATGCCGCCGTGGCAGATCCTGGCGATGGCAATCCCATCGCCAGCAGAGCCGTCAGTACGCCGCGCCGGTGGATGTGAATCTTCTCAGCCATCGCGCAGCACCGTCCGGAAGCCGATATGCGACGTCGGCAGGTCGCTTTCGGCAGACTCCCGCGCCGAAGCACGGTAGCGCACGCAAAAGTCCGGCGCGCACAGGAACGATCCGCCCTTGATCACACTGGCCGCCGCCGGCTTGCGCGGCCGTGACGCTGCCGCCACCACTGCCGTATCGCCATTGGCGTGCGACTGGCGCGGGCCAGTGTAGGCGTCGCCAGTCCACTCCCAGGCGTTGGCGATCATGTCGAACAAGCCGAGCGCATTGGCCGTGTAGCACCCCACCGGCGCGAGCCCCGCAAACCCATCGCGCGAGGTATTGAGCACCGGAAACACGCCCTGCCAGTAGTTGGCGGTGGGCGTTCCATCGGCCGTTTGCGGTGCCGTCTCCAGTCCGGCATCGCTACGTCCCGCCTTGGCCGCGAACTCCCATTCGTCCTCCGTGGGCAGGTCATGGCCGAGCCAGTTCGCATAGGCCCTGGCGTCGGCCTGCGTGACGAGCGTCACCGGCTGGTTGTCACGTCGGTGATCGTAGCCATGCGGATTGGCAGCGTCCGGCCCTTCCGGATGCCGCCAGTTGGCGCCCGTCACCATCGTCCACCACGCGTAGGGCCGTTGACCCAGTTCTGCGTCGGTCGGCTTGTGGAAGACCACCGCCGCGCCCTGGCGCTCGGCATCGGTGACGTAGCCAGTGGCCTGCACGAACGCCGCGAACTGGGCCACCGTCACCTCGGTACGGTCGATCCAGAAACTGCCGACGCGCGCTTTTCCTGCTGGCCGCTCGTCCGGATAGCCAAGCGTGGTGCCGGGCACGAACTCACCACCCGTCACCCGGGCCATGCCAGCCGTCCGCGACTTGCCCCAGCCGGCTGGCAAACCCGAGTAGGCGGCGCATCGCTGCACCGTGCCGAGCGTGGCGCCGCCAAGTATGGCGCCCCCCGGCACCGCATGCACGCCCAGCGACGCGATAGCACCTACCGCGAATGCCAGCCCAGCTACCGCCAGCGGCGCTCGCCAGCGTCCCCTGTTTCGCAACACGTTCACGACCATGTCCACGGGTTCCGCGATGTCAGTAGATCATGCCCGGTACCTTGGGCAGCACCGCGCCCACGCGCGCGGCGTAGTCGTTCCACTTGGACTTCAGGTCGCCCAGCACATCCGGGCGCTGCGCTGCGAGGTTGTTCGTCTCGCCGCGATCGGCGCGAATGTCGTAGAGCGTCCATTCGCCGTCTGCCGGGCCGAACGGTGGCTCGATCCATACGGCCTTCCAGTTGTCGCTATAGACATAGGTGCGACCGTACAGCTCCTCGGAAAACGTGGTGCGCGACGGGCCGGTTGCCTTGCCCTGCAGCGTCGGCAGCAACGACAGGCCGGTGATCGGATAGACATTGCGGCCGTCGTACACGACCTTGCCCGCATTGCGGTCGATCCCCTTGCTGTCGTAGAGCGGCGTGGCCGGATTGGTCGGCGCGCTGACACCGGCGAGGTCCAGGAACGTCGGCGCCAGGTCCACCACATGGGTGAAGCCCGTCACCCTGCTCTGCGGCTGCGCGGGTGCCTTGCCCGCCAGCTTGACGATGGTCGGCACGGAATGTCCGCCCTCTGACGGGAACGACTTCCACAGCTTGAATGGCGTGGCACTGACTTCCGCCCAGCGCTGGCCGTAGTCGATCGTGGCCGTGCCCTTGTAGGCCGGCGTGCCGAGCGTGGGGAACACGGCCGGGTCGGCGTTCTTCGTGTCGTAGTCCTGGTCGTACTTGCCGCTGAACTCGTAGTAGCTGGCTTCGGGGCCATTGTCGGACTGGAACACGATGACGGTGTTCTCGTACTCGCCGATGTCCTTGAGGTGCTGCACCAGCCGGCCAACGTTGTCGTCCAGGTTCTCGACCATGGCCGCGAAGATTTCCATGTAGCGGGCCTGCGCCTTCTTCTGGTCAGCGGTCAGGCTGTCCCACTTCTTGTTCGCGTTCATCACGCGGGTATCCACACCGCCTTGCGCAACGCTGCGCGTGGCGCTGACGTACGACGCCTGAGGCGTGCCCCAGTTCGCCGTGGCCGGCGTGACGGCGACTGTTTCATCACGACCCGGATTTGGCGTGAAGTCGGCCGGGATCAGGCCGAGCGCTTTTTGCCGGGTCAGCCGCGCGGCGCGTATCGGCTCGTAGCCCGCGTCATAGACACCCTTGTAGCGGTCGATATAGCCTGCCGGCGCCTGCAGCGGCGAGTGTGGCGCCTGGTAGGTCAGGTAGGCGAAGAACGGTTTGCCATCGGCGTTCTTGCCCGTGCTCGAGTCGATGTACTTGATGATCGTCGAGGTATAGAAATCCGACGAGAAGAAGTTGGTTGTGTTGGGCGTGACGTAGTGATCGTCCTCCACGTAGGCGGTCGCGCCGTTACGGCCGAAGTGATCCCCTCCGCCGCCGAGCAGCGCGTAGCTCTTTTCGAAACCCCACGAGACCGGCGTCTGCCCCGGTGCCGATGTGCCAACCGCCGCGCCCTGGTTCGTCGCGTTGGGCAAGCCACTGCCAAGGTGCCACTTGCCGGCCATGTAGGTGTGATAGCCACCGTCCTTCAACAGTTGCGCGATCGAGAGCGCGCGATCGTTCAGGTAGCCCTCGTAGCCGGGAATGGGCTTGCCGTTCTCGTCCACGTAATTGGGGTCGCTGTTCGCCATCGTGCCCTGCCCGACCAGATGATGGTCCGTGCCGGAGATAATCATTGAACGCGTCACCGCGCACACGGCGGCGGTGTGGTGATTGGTCAGGATGCGGCCATCGCGCACCAGCGCGTCAATGTTGGGCGTGCGGATCTCGCTGCCGAACGCGCCCAGGTCCGAGTACCCGAGGTCATCGGCCATGATGAACAGAATATTGGGCTTCTTCGCCACGACCTGCGGTGGGGTGGTGACCGGCGTGCCACTGTCCACGGCCAGCGTGCCGCTATCGGTGCCATCGCTCCCGCAACCTGCCGCCAGCGCCACCGCGCCCAGGCAAAGGGTGGCCAGCGCGCGTCGCACCGGTTGTGGGAAGGCAGCCGCTTCCGTTCTTTTCATATGCGTCTCTCGCTTCAACGTCGGGGTTGAGAAAGAGAGCCATGCTATGAATCACACCGGCTTCACAGAACGAATGGTTTCGCATATGCATTGTCGAAGCGCGCCAATACACGGCCGGAAGCGGGCCCGACGGCCGTATCAGCGGGGCTTGATAGCGTTTATGCGTGATCGTGGATCCGGTGTGGCGAAGGGGTGGCCATCGTTGGCTGACGCGTCGATTCCCCGCTTGACCACCATGCTAAGATCTCCCCGTTCAGCCTCCACGGCTCGTCCCGCAGGACCGATCACAGCGCCCCTGAAACGTCCAGACGCACCTACAGCCGGACCATGCGTCGTCCGGCAAGCACACGAGAGACTGGGAAGACCAGCGACGTGATGAAGATTCCTCCGCTCAACCCATTGAAGGTCTTCGAGGTCGTGGCCAGGGCCAAGAACCTCACGACCGCCGCCAACGAACTCCGGGTCAGTCAATCGGCAGTGAGCCGTCAGATCGCTGTGCTGGAGGAATACCTGGGCGTCCAGCTCTTCACCCGCGAACGCATCGGCGTAAAGCTGACCGAGGTTGGTGAAGCCTACGCGCGGCGCATCGGCCCGGCGTTCGAGCAAATCTCGGAGGCCACCAAGTTCGTCACCCAGAAGTACTCCGACAACGTCATTCGCCTGCGCACCTACACCACGCTGACAGCGCGATGGCTGATTCCCAGGTTGCCGCATTTCAAGCTGCAGTACCCCGACGTCGAAGTGCTGATTACCAACAGCAACGCGCCGCTCGATTTCGGCACCGAGCAATGCGACCTGGCGATCGTTCTCGGTGATGGCAACTGGCCAGACGCCGAGGCAACGCTGCTGCTCGAGGATGTCATCGAACCCGTCTGCTCGCCCGCGTTCCTGGAATCCTTCCATGGCAACACGGAGCAGTTGCTGGAATCGCTGCAAAGCAAGCGTCTGCTGGTTTCCAAGTACCGCAAGGATGACTGGCCGACGTGGCTCGCGCACGTCGGCATGGGTCACGTGTTCGACAAGGCCGAGAAGATGGTCTTCAGCAGTTCCATCCTCACGTGGCAGGCGGCCACGGACAACCTTGGCATCGCGATCGGCCAGCAGCACATGCTGGACCCCGACCTCAAGGCTGGACGGCTGATCTGCCCGTTTGCAAAGCCGCTGCGTACCGGGCGGGGCCACTATATCGTGACACCGTCGGTGCAGCGCTACTCGGGCAAGATCGAGGCCTTCAAGGAATGGCTGGTGCATGAGGCCCGGGAAAACAGGCCCATGGCACCAGGCTGATGCTTTATGGCGCCAAGGCCGGCTGATTCGGCCCCTTGTCGGCCCCTTACCCGCGCCGAATCATTCGATACACGACCGGGTAGTAGTTCTGGGCATAGCCATTGGCGGTAGCCTGATCCAGCAACGCGGCAGTCGCTTCGGCCACAGCGGGCCGGATCTCCGATGCATGAGCGAGGCTGAGCGCTAGGCGCATGTCCTTCAGCGCATAGGCCGCCGGGAACATCTTCTCCGGAAACTCGTCACGGGCGAGGTATTTTTCGCCGGTCAGCCGCAACGCGAAAGAATCGGCCGAGCCAAGCTTCAGCACGTTGGCCAGCATGGTCTTGTCCACCTGTGCCGCTTCGGCGATGGCCATGGCTTCGGCCAGCGCATTAACCGTGGAGAGGAGGACCATGTTGTTCATGATCTTCACGACCTGCCCAGCGCCAATCTCGCCACACCGTATGACGTCCGAGCCCATGCATCGCAGCCAGGGCAAGACCGCATCGAACAGGTCATCGGGGCCACCAACGGTGATCAGCAGCGTGCCATTGTTGGCCGCTTCGCGGCTGCGTGCCACCGGTGCGTCGAGAAATCGCACGCCGTGGCCAGCCAGCCGCTCCGCAAGCGCCCGCGTGCGCGCGACGTCGCTGGTGCTCATGTCCACGACGGTACGCACCGAGCCCCCCGCCACGATCAGCGGCTCCGGGCCAAAGCAGACGTCCTCCACCTGATCAATCGACGGCAGCGAAAGGAATACCGTGTCGGCAACCTGGCGCAGCCGCGCAATGTCCGAGGCCACCGCCCCAATCGCCGCGAGCCGCGCGACGTTATCCGCGTTGATGTCCGCCACATGCACGGAAGCGCCGGACTTCTGCACCAGATTCCGGCACATGCCCTCGCCCATCACACCAACGCCTACGAACCCCAAGACCGGAGACACAGTAGTCGTACTCACGATGCCACCCCCTGTCGAACACACTTGATGCGGAGAAACTCCTGGATGCCTTCGATACCGCCTTCGGAACCAAGGCCGCTGTCCTTGTGTCCGCCGAATGGCGTCTCCGGCAACGAGGCCTGCCACTCGTTGATACAGACCACGCCGCTGTCGATCTCCTGCGACAGCCGATGGGCACGCTGCAGGCTGTTGGTATAGGCGTAAGCGGCAAGTCCGAACGGCAACCGGTTGGCCTCAGCAATGGCGTCGTCCAGTTGATCGAAGGAACTGACCATCGCGATCGGGCCGAATGGCTCGATCGTCGCCGCGTCGCTATCGACGGACGGCTGGAGAATGACCGTTGGCTTGTAGAAAAAGCCCTCCGTCCCGGCACGTTCGCCCCCCGTGGCGACGACCAGACCACGTCCACGCGCATCCTGCACCATTCGATCAATCGCCTCGAGTCGGCGCGCGTTCTTCAGCGGCCCCATCTGCGTGGCGCTATCGAACGGGTCGCCCACCTTCAGCGCCTCTGCCGCCCGGACGAACTTCTCGCAGAACGTCTGGAAGATCGGCGCCTGGATCAGGAAGCGTGTGGGCGAGGTGCAGACCTGACCGCTGTTCCGGTACTTGGTGGCGACGGCCATGCGGACTACGCGATCGACGTCGACGTCATCGCAGACCACCACGGGTGCATGCCCGCCAAGTTCGAGCGTCGCGCGTTTCATGGTCTCGGCAGCCTTGGCGCCGACGACTTTGCCCACCGATGTCGCGCCGGTGAACGTTACCATCGCGATGCGGGGCGACCTGCACAGGATATCGGCGACCTCGCCCGGATCGCCAAACACCATGTTCACCACCCCGTCGGGAATGCCGGCGTCCTGCACCACGCGAGCGATCAGCAGCGCAACCCCGGCGGTTTCCTCGGATGGCTTGATGACGATAGTGCAGCCAGCCGCCAACGCGCCGCTGATCTTGCGCGAAGGGGTGATCGCTGGCGCGTTCCAGCCGGCAAACGCGGCCACGGGGCCCATCGGTTCCCAAACGACTGTTTGCGTGATGCCCTCCGAACGCGCCGGAATCGTGCGCCCATAGATGCGGCGCGCCTCCTCGCTGGCCCATTCGAACATCTCCGCGGCCGTCACCACTTCCTTCTGGGCTTCACCATACGGCTTGCCGAGTTCCCGGGCGATCTGCTCGGCGATGGTATTGCCGCGCTCACGCATCAGCGTGGCCGCGCGGCGCAACAACGCGGAACGCTCCATGGCCGAGGTCTTGCGCCATGTCCGGAACGCCTCGGTGGCGGCCGCAACGGCCTCTTCCACGTCGGCCCTGGAGGCATACGCGTAATCGCCCAGCGACTGCCCGTTGGCGGGATTGATGACCGAATAGCGCGTTTGCGCCGTGCCTTCGCGGAATTCTCCGGCGATGAATTGGGAGTATTTCATGTCAGTCTATCTTGATGTTGGAAGCCTTGATGACCGATGCCCAACGCTCGGTCTGCGACTTGATGTGGTTCGTGAACTGCTGCGGTGTGCCCGTCATCGGGTACTGCTCCAGACTGGCCAGACGCTCGACAACATCCTTGCGGGCCATGATCTCGACAACTGCGGCATTGAGCTTGGTGACAATCGGTTGCGGCAGTCCTGCCGGTGCCATCAGGCCATTCCACGGCTCCGCGGCAAATCCCTTGAAGCGGTCACCGAGCGTCGGCACGCCCTCGCCGCCCAGGCCGGAGCGCGCGCTGGCGGAGGCAAGAATGCGGAGCTTCCCTGCCTTCACCTGCGGCAGTGCGACGGCACCGGCAAGAAAAGCAAAGTCGATGCGCCCGGCCACCAGGTCCGTCACCGCTGCCGAATCGCCTTTGTAAGGCACATGCACCGCATTGATCCCTGCATCGCGCTTGAACCACTCGCCTGCCAGATGATTGACTGCCCCGCTGCCAGCCGAGGCGTAGCTCAGCTGGGCCGACGGCTTGCGGCCCTGTGCAAGCAATTCATCCAGTGACTTCATCGGCGATGCGGCTGGCACGACCAGGAAGTAGGGATAGCTGGCGACGAGACTGATCGGCGTGAAATCGTGGATCGAGTCATAAGGCGTCTTCTGCAGCAGAGGAATGATCGACAGCGTGCTGCTGCTGCCGAACATCAGCGTATAGCCGTCTGGCGCAGCCCGCTTGACCAGCGTGGCGGCCACCCCGCCCGATGCGCCGGCACGGTTGTCCACCAGGAAGCTCTGCTTGAATTTCTCGGTCAACCGCTCCGCGAGGATGCGGGCGACGACGTCGGTAGGACCGCCGGCGCTGAAGCCCACGACAATGGTGACCGGCTTCGACGGCCAGTCATCCGCTGCGGTGGCCGGCGCGGTCCAGCCGGTGGCGATCATGACGCCGAGCGCCATGACTCCGGAAAGTAGTGTGCGTTTGTTCTGCAAAATCACGTGCGGTCTCCTCATGTATGAAATTGGGGGTCAGGCAATACGGAAGGCAAAGCCTTCGTCGCCTTCTCCAACTGCTGCGGCTGGGTAGCGGATGCAGACCTGCGGGTCATGGCCTGGGACGATGTGCTGCTCGCTGTCAGCCAGCGCCAGGATTCGCTCGTAGCCCGTGAGCATGTCTTCCAGACTGTAGATGGCGGGGAACGGATTCCTTCTGGCCAGGTTCTCGTAGTAATGCAAGGCATCCGACGCGAGCACGACCCAGCCTTTGGCGGTACGCACCCGTACTACCTGCAGCCCATCGGTATGTCCGCCTATCCGATGCATCTCGATGCCATCACGCAGCGCATGAAAGCCGTCCACAAGTCGTACGTTGCCGCGATAGAGACGGCGGATCAGGATGGCGATGTCGTCGGTCGAGAAGAAGTGGTTCTGCTTCGGATCGCACATGCAGTCGCCCGTGGCATAACGCACTTCGCGGTCCTGCACCCAGATATTGGCCGCCGGGAACTGGTCGATGTTGCCCGCGTGGTCATAGTGCAGATGGCTGACGACAACATCGCCGATGATCTCTGGTGGGTAGCCAAGACGGCGGATGGCCTCCATCGGTGTCAGGAGATATTGCCGATTCCTGGCGAGTGCGGAGGTGGCGCTGAAACCCGTATCCACCAGCACCGTTGCGTCGTGCCCCACCACCAGCCAGACAAAGAAGTCGAGCGCCATCGGCGCAGCGGGATCGCCATCGACCGGATGAAGGAAGTTGCTCTGACGCGCGCGATCGGCGGTGGCGTACTTCAGCGCGAACACCTGGTATGTCGTGCTCATGCGAACCGCCTTGCCAGCCGTTGCACCAGCGTCTGAAGCTGCAGAACGACGCCACCGCGGAATGCCAACACGCAAACCACGAAGATGACACCCATGATCACGGGCACGAGCGCATCCAGCTCACCCGCCAGCGCGTGCTGCACCAGCACCATGATGGTGGCGCCGAACACCGGCCCGATAATGGAGCCGATACCGCCGAGGATCATCATGATGACGCCGTCGGTGGACAGGTGCCACGACACATCCGGCAAACTGGCCAGGCCGAAGATAACGGTCTTCAGGCTGCCCGCGACGGCGGCAACCCCGGCCGACAGCGTGAACGCAAGCACCTTGTAGCGGTTCACGTTGTAGCCGAGGGAGACGACGCGTTGCTCGTTGTCCTTGATCGCCCTGAGCACCTCACCGTAGGGCGACTCGATGACGCGGTACACGCCCCACCATACCAGCACCACCACGGCCAGCACGTAGTAGTACAGGACATGGTTATCGGCCAGATCGACGACACCGAGGAACGCACCGCGCGGCACGCCCTGATAGCCGTCCTCATTGTTGCTGAACGGCGCCGCCACGAGAATGAAATACACCAGCTGGGACAGCGCGAGCGTGATCATCGAGAAGTAGATCCCCTTGCGGCGGATGGCGAGCGAGCCCGACAGGAATGCCACCCCCATCACCAGCAGCACGGACGCGATCAGCGCGATCTCGGGCGTGAGGCTCCATTCCTTCATCATGTAGCCGGTGGCGTAAGCCGCGATGCCGAAGAATGCCGCGTGTCCGAAGGACAGCAGCCCGGCATAGCCGAACAGCAGATTCAGCGAACATGCGAACAACGCCATACAGGCCAGCTGGGCCAGCAGCACCGGGTACAGCCACGCTGGCAGCACGATGGCGAGCGCCAGCACCATCATGACGATCCACTTCTCACTCGAACTCGCTTTCACCGCTCACTCCTTCCCAAACAGACCCGAAGGCCGCAGGATCAGAACCAGAATCATCACGATGAAGATGACCACTGCCGACGCCTCCGGCCAGTACGCCCTTGTGACGCCTTCCACCAGACCCAGCAGCAGGCCCGTCAGGATCGACCCGAGGATCGAACCCATGCCACCGATGACGACAACCGCGAAGACGACGATGATCAGGCTGCTGCCCATGATCGGGCTCACCTGGTAGATGGGTGCTGCAAGCACGCCGGCAAATCCGGCCAGCGCGACGCCAAGGCCATAGGTCAGCGTCACCAGCACCGACACATTGATGCCGAAGGTACGGGCGATGGCGGGGTTCTCCGTCGCAGCCCGCAGGTAAGACCCCAGCCGGGTCCTCTCGATCAGCGCCCAGGTTGACAGGCAAACCGCCAGCGATATGACGATCACCCACACGCGGTACTTCGGCAAGCGCATGAAGCCCATGTCAAACGTGCCGGCGAACTGGGGCGGCGCAGAAAACGCCATGCCGGCAGCGCCGAACCAGTAGCGCGCCAACCCTTCGATGATGTAGGCAAGCCCCAGCGTGAGCAGGATGCCGAACACGTGATCGATCCTGTAAAGCCTGCGCAGCATCGTACGTTCGAGTGCGCAACCGACCGCGCCGATCAGCAATGGGACAATGATCAGCGAGTACCAGTAGCTCACGCCGAGCTTGTCCAGCAGCAGCCATGCCAGCAGCGCACCCAGCATGTAAATCGCGCCGTGCACGAAGTTCACGATGTTGAGCATGCCGAAGATCACGGCAAGCCCGAGACTGAGCACGGCGTAGAAGCAACCGTTGACCAGCCCCACGACAATCTGCCCCATCAGGACAGGAAACGGCAATCCGAAGATCTCCACGGTCAGACCCCTAGCAACTCTTTGAGTGTTTCCTGCCGCGAAGCGATCTCCTCCGCCGGAATATGCGCGACGACTTCGCCATGCTCGATCACATAGAGCCGGTCCGCGAGATCCGAGGCAAACTCGAAGTCCTGCTCGACCAGCACGATGGTGTAGCCACGCGTCTTCAGTGTCTCGATCACCTCGCCAAGCTTCTCCACGATGACCGGTGCGAGGCCCTCCGAGATCTCGTCGAGGAACAGGATGTCGGCGCCCGTGCGAAGGATGCGCGCCATGGCCAGCATCTGCTGCTCGCCACCGGAAAGGCGCGTACCCTGACTCTTGCGTCGCTCCGCCAGGTTCGGGAAGAGCGCATAGATCTCGTCAAGTGACATGCCACCGGGTTTCAGAACCGGCGGCAGCATCAGGTTCTCCTCACAGCTCAACGACGAGTAGATGGCCCGCTCTTCCGGGCAGTAGCCGACACCGAGGCGGGCAATCTGGTGGGTCTGCAGGGGCATGACATCCCGCCCCTGGATCCTGACTTCGCCTGCGCGACGGGACGTGAGGCCAAGAATGGCGCGCAAGGTGGAAGTACGCCCCGCGCCATTGCGGCCCAGCAGTGACACGCATTCGCCCTTGTGGACTTCGATGTCGATGCCGTGCAGCACATGGGATTCGCCATACCATGCCTGGAGACCTTTCGCCTCCAGCGCTAGGGTGTTCGTCAATGGACACTCCTGTTGATTCTTGTTGGGCGCGTGCACATCGGCCTGCATATCAGCGCCGCTTCTTGCGCCCCATGTACGCTTCGATGACGTGCTCATTCGCGGATACTTCGGCATAGGTGCCGCTGGCCAGCTCCTTGCCACGTGCCAGCACCGTGATGCGGTCGCTGATGCCGGCCACTACTTTCATGTTGTGCTCGACCATGACAACGGTGCGTCCCGTCGCGAATGACTTGACCAGTCGCATGATGTGTTCGACGTCCTCATGCCCCATGCCCTGCGTCGGCTCGTCCAGCAGGATGACGCGCGGGTCCAGTGCGATCGTGGTCGCCAGCTCCAGCGCGCGCTTCTGCCCATAGGCGATCTCGACGGCCAGCCGGTCCGCCAAAGCGTCCAGGCGAACCATCCGCAGGATCTCCATGGCACGGCCGTTGTACCGGTCGAGAGACCGGCGGGCACGCCAGAAGTTAGGGTTACCGCCGTCGCGCTTCTGCAGCGCGATGCGTACGTTCTGCAGCACGGTGAGATGACCAAACACCGCCGAGATCTGGAAGGACCGCACCATGCCAAGATTGGCGATCTGTGCGGAGGACTTGCCCGTGATCTCCTTGCCATCCAGGAAAACCTGCCCGCGTGACGGCGTGATGAAACTGGTCAGCAGGTTGAAGAAGGTCGTCTTCCCAGCGCCATTGGGGCCGATGATCGCGTGGATGTCTCCCCTGCGAACTGACAGGGAAACGTCGTCGACGGCCGTGAACCCGTTGAAGTCCCTGCCCAACGCGCGGGCTTCGAGAATGATGTCGTTCTGCATGTCGGAGCTGATGCCGGTAACCCCGGCATCCGAGAGAGTCACTTTCTGACCAGCGGGCACTTGCTTTCGGAGAGCGGCTGGAACGCCTTGTCACCAGGCACGGTTTCGAGCACGGTGTAGTAGTCCCACGGCGCCTTGGACTCCTGCGGCTTCTTCACCTGGACGAGATACATGTCGTGCACCATCTTGCCGTCCTCACGCACCTTGCCGTTCTTTGCGAAGGCGTCCTGGATTGGCATGGTCTTGAGCTGCTTCATCACATCGCTGACGTCATCCGACTTCGCTTTCTCGATCGCGCGGAGATAGTTCAGGGTCGCCGAGTATTGCCCGGCCTGCAGCGCAGTCGGCATACGCTTGGTTTTCTCGAAGAACTTGCGTGCGAACTTGCGTGACGCCTCGTCGAGATCCCAGTAGAACGACTCCGCAAACATCATTCCACCCGCATCCTTGAGGCCGATGCTGTTGACGTCCACGATGCTCATCAGCATGGCGACCGCCTGCTGGCCACCTTCCACGAGACCGAACTCCCTGCCTTGCTTGATCGCGTTCTGGAGGTCGAGGCCCGCGGTAGCGATGGCCACAGCGTTCGCCTTGCTGGCTTGCGCCTTCAGGATGTAGGAAGAGAAATCGCTACCGGGAAACGGGTAACGCGACGAGCCCAGCACCTTGCCACCGGCAGCCTCGATGAACTGCTTGCCATCGTTCTCCAGGGAATGGCCGAACGCATAGTCCGCAGTCAGGTAGTACCAGTTCTTCGCCCCCTTGCGGACGATGGACTGGGTGCCCACCTTGGCCAGCGCGTATGTGTCGTAGACCCACTGCAGGTTGGTCGGCGTGCAGTCTTCACTGGAGATGCGGACCGCGCCGGCACCGGTCACGATCGACATGCGGTGCTTCGTCTCGGCGATCTTCATCGCAGCAAGCGCCACCGCGCTATTGCCAAGCTCGGTGACGACATCCACCTTGTCACGATCGAACCACTCGCGTACCCGCGCCGAACCGACATCGGCCTTGTTCTGGTGATCGGCGCTCACCATCTGCACCGGATATCCGAGCACCTTGCCACCGAACTCCTCGATCGCGATCTCGGTTGCGACGATGGAGCCACGGCCCACGTTATCCATGAACGGGCCATTGACGTCGGTGAGCACGCCGATCTTGACCACGCCATCGGAAATACGCGCACCGGCGCCTTGCGCGCCAGCTTGCAAGGAAATGGCGGCAAGCGCGGCGGCGAGCCCCACCTTTGCGTATGGGAACCGTTTCATGGAGTCTCCTCTTTTCTTCTGGTTGGCTGTTTGGTGGCTGTCCTGGTGGACGTAGAAGCTGTTTCACAATGAAGCGAAGCGGTTCTGGCTAGGCGTGGGGCCGCAGACAGTACAAGTAGTACGGCAAGGCCCCACAACGACGCCAGAATCGTTCTGAAACGGCTTCTTAGAGCCGGATCGGGTCAATGCCGTTGGACTCGGCCCAGTAGTCAGTCATGCAGGAGGTGTCCTGGCCGTCCTTGCCCGCATGGCGCGCAAGCTGGAACATGCTGCGTGCGAGGTTGCCCATCGGCAGCGAGATCCCGGCGGACTGGGCGGCCTGGCAGGCCAGCGTCAAGTCCTTGAAACCGAGCGCGATGTCGAATCCCGGTGTCAGATCGTTGCCCAGCACCTTGACCGGCCACTTCTCCTTGAGCTGACCGTTCGACGCCGTCGTGCCCGTCAGCACGTCAAACGTCTTGCGCGTTTCCAGGCCCAGCGCGTTGGCCAGCACCAGCGCTTCCGAGTTGAGCTGGCAGTAGCAAAGCACCATGAGGTTGTTGATCAGCTTCATGCGCGTGCCCGCACCTGGCGCACCGCAGTGCAGGACCGTGGTGCCCATCTTGAGCAGTACCGGCTCAAGTTCGGCCAGGTCGGCCTGCTCGGCCCCGAGCATGAACAGGGACTCTCCGCGGTCGGCATGCGCTGCCAGGCGGCCAACCGGTGCATCGGCAAAGCGCACGCCCTTCTCGTTCGCGGCACGGCGCAGGTCATCGACCGTATCGGTGTCGATGGTGCTCAGTTCGACCAGAAAGGCGCCTTTGCGCAGCCCCGCGAGCACACCGGCTTCACCAAGGATCACCTCGCGCGCCTGCTTGGGGCCGGGCAGCATCGTGAACACGATGTCGACGGCGGCCGCCAATGCCCGCGCATCGGTCGCCCGTGTCGCCCCCTGCGCGACCAGTTTTTCCATGGGTGCCGGCTGGATGTCCAGCACTGTCAGGTCCGCGCCATTGCGCAGCAAATGAGAGGCCAAGGCAAAGCCCATGCGGCCAAGCCCGATGAATCCGACTTTCACGTTGTGTTCCTCAAAGAGATTGAATGCGTTGCAACACGGGAAGCAGATGGCTCATGAAGGCCTGCGGCGCTTCGCTCATCGGGAAGTGGCCGAGCCCCGGCATGATCGCCAGCTCGGCGCCGGGAATCAGACGTGCCAATTCCTGGCTGTCTTCGGGTGTGCAGGAGTAGTCGTACTCGCCGGTGAGCAGAAACAGGGGACACTTCGCGGTGTCGATCTTCTGGACTTTCCCGCGCAGATCGCCCTCCCCCTTGTAGAAGTACAGGTCGCCCTTGAAGATGCCCGGGCCGCCTTGCATGTAGTGCCACAGGGTTTCCCAGCGGTCACGGCTGTCCGCGCCCGGGCCGATCAGTCCCGAAACGATGCCGGCGCATACCTCCCCACCGTGCACATCGGGCCGATGCAACCAGTCCTGCTCGTAGTAGGGGTCGACGTGCGCGCCGGACTGCAGTCCGATCAGCGCCTTGAAACGTTCGGGGCACGCCAGCGCCAGATGCAACACCACGCGCCCGCCGATGGAACAGCCCATGACGATCGGCTGATGGATTTCCATCGCATCCATGAACGCCACGATGGTCTCGACGTACAGCTCGCTTGTCAGACGATATTCATGAGTCTCCCATCCGGCCGGTGGCGACGACTTGCCGTGGTACGGCAGGTCAAAGCAGATCACCTGATGGTGCTCGGTCAATGCCGGCGAATTGAGCAACTCGCGGTACTGGCGCGTGTCGCTGCCCGCGGTATGAAGGCAGAGCAGAGGCTGCCCCGAGCCCGCGGTCTCGTAGTAGACGCGGCACATGCGGCCGGCGATTTCAAGATTGATGTAGCCGCCGACGACGGCTTCCCGCTTAGCGCGCATGGAGCTGACTCCCGAGTTGACTGATCAGGTCCTTGAAATAGAGAAGGTTGCTCATGAAGATGGCCTGATCGCCTTCGATCCTGAGCGTCTTGAACCTGACCATGGCCATGAGGTCATGGAAGCGCGGCTGCGGTGTTGGCGCCCAGAACCGGTTCCAGTCGTCGTCGCCGGCCACGAGCGCGAAGGTCCAACGCGGCATGACATGCGGGCCCGGCCTGATCTGTGTCACGCGGCCATCGCGAATCGTGACGACGTAATCGGTCTCGCCCCTTCTGAGCAGAAAGCTCACGTTGACGTACCGCCCCCTGTACGCCAGCCAGTCGCTGGCACTCATGGTTGTCTGATGGGTATCGTTCATTGGTTTTGTCTCCTGCCCCGGATTCTCCACAGACCGAAAAGAAGGAACAACCGACAATTTGTCCGGAAGGGATGACCTTTGCTCATGTCTGCGATGCACAAAGTGCAGGACCGACAGGCGCGGCAGCGATCCCGCACGATGGAGCCCGCGCATCACACGACGGCCGTCAATCGGATTGAATTCGTCGGATGACGGCATGGTGCGTCATGCACGCCGCGCGGAGACCTTCCCGGATGTGGGGCTGGTATGAGTATTTGTTCGGGCTGCTGACGAAAGTCGAAGTTCTCAGGCTTCGGGGCCGCGGGCACCATTCCGACGTCACACATCCCGAACAGACGCAGGAACACACATGGATTTCAAGCTCAGCGAGGAACATCAGGCTTTCGCGGACTCGGTTGCCCGTTTTGCGCAGGACAAACTCAAGGATGGCGCGCTGGCCCGGGCGCATTCGCCCCACTACCCGTGGGACACGGCGGCGCTGCTCGCCGAGCAGGGGCTGCTGGGCATCGCCTTCTCCGAAGACGATGGCGGCCAGGGCGGCACGCTGATGCACGCGGTGCTGGCGATCGAGCAAATCGCGCTGGTTTGCCCCAGGAGCGCCGACATCGTCCAGGCTGGCAACTTCGGCCCGATCCGGACGTTCGTGGAATACGCATCGCCCGAACAGAAGGCGCGATACCTGCCGGATCTTCTGGCTGGCCGCAAGGTGGTCTCGCTGGGCATGAGTGAACCCGATGCCGGGTCCGCCGTAACCGAGTTGAAAACCAGCGCGCGCCTCGACGGCGACAGCTACGTCATCAACGGCAGCAAGGTTTTCTCCACGCACAGCCCCGACGCCGAGCTGTTCCTGATCTATGTTCGCTTCGGCCCGGGCGTCGGTGGCATCGGCTCCGTGCTGGTCGAGCGCGGCACGCCCGGCTTCCAGGTCGGCGAGCCATCATCGTTCATGAACGGCGAGCAGTGGTCGCAACTCTACTTCGATGATTGCCGTATCCCGGTGGAAAACGTGCTGCTCGGACCGGGCGGGTTCAAGAAGCAGATTTCGGGGTTCAACGTTGAGCGTCTGGGCAACTCGTCACGCGCGCTGGCGCTGGGACGCCACGCGTTCAACGTGGCCCGGGAACATGCGATGACCCGCAAGCAGTTCGGCCGAGAGCTCTGCGAATTCCAGGGTATTCAATGGAAGTTCGCGGATATGGCCATGAAGCTGGAGCAGGCGCAGATGATGCTGTACCGCGCCGCACTCGAAGGCGAGCACGGACTGCCGAGCGCGCAGAGCACGGCCATGGCCAAGCTGGCCTGCAACATGGCTGGCTGGGAGGTCTCTAACGAAGCGCTGCAGGTGATGGGCGGCATGGGCTTCAGCCAGGAATCTCTCGTGGAGTACTGCGTGCGGCGGACGCGCGGCTGGATGATCGCCGGCGGCTCCATCGAAATCCTGAAGAACCGCATCGCGGAAGGCGTCTTCGGCAGGACGTTCTCGCAGCGCCCGACCAACGGCTGACACTCGGCGCTTGGCAAGCGGGGCCGGGGTGAATCCCGGCCTCCGTCATCCCCCTTCGTGCGTGCGCTCTCCGCCACGCACGTGATCCGTGGCACGCGCAACTGGCGCGCCCACCGGCAGTCGACCACCATTGGTGGTATCATCGGCGCTCCCTGCCATACGCCGGCATCGCCCGGCGTCAAGGCTGCGGCCGCAAGACATCACATTCATAGAAGAACACGAGCGGCCTGTCGGGCGTACACCCGATTCATTCTGGGTGACAGACATCGCCCGCAAACTACCTGACCGGCGGCACGTCCGCTCCGCGACTGTCGCGCCTGTACTGGCGCCTCAGTCCGCGTAAGCACGGTCTACCTCACGCCAGTTTTCCGCCTGCGCCTATGCGCGAAGCGGCACTGATTTATCCAATGGCTGTCGACAGCCGGCAAGCGCGCGCACATGTGAAGTGGCGACAGAAGAAGCTTGCCGGGCCGAGCGCCACTGAACAGGACCAATTTGAGTACGAGCACCACCCCATTTACCGTTTCCGTGTACCCGATCCAGCAAGAGCCGGGCGTATGGTTTGCCAACTACATGATCTCGGAGTACAGGAACGGCGCCGAGCGTGTCGTCGCCAACGTCTCCATGCGGCACGCCACGCATTGCTCGGAAGCCAAGGCCAAGCAGGCCGCCCGACAGGCGGGCAAGAGCGCCGCAGCCCGGCTGCAACGTTCCGCGCAACGACGCGCGCCATCGGGTCAGGCGTGACGCAAGGCCCACTCCGGGCACCCTCTCAACGGCGCGATGCCTGCCTTACGCAGGTGCCCGTGCTGCCCACCATCCAATCCGCATACAGGAGAGCAAGCAAGACATGCCAAACAACGAAGAATGGGAAGAACTCCACCTGACCCCGGCCGGATGGATTGCCGGCAGTTACCGGCACACGCCGTGGCAGCCGGTTGCCGTGACGCCACCGGATGCTGCCGTATTGACGGTACGCCGCCACGTGACCGCTACCTATGGCGGCCCATCGCGCGCCATCGAGGATCGCACGCCGCAAACGCAGGACATGGCACTGATCGAGTCATTGCTGACGCGTTACGGCAGCCCGGAATTCGGCATCTAAGCCAGCTGCGCCACAGGCGGTGGGACAATCCGCCGCCTGCGAATCACACACTCAAACTCACACTCAGCCCAGCGGACGATGCCGTAGCCCGCCCGTGGGCGCGCCCGCCCCAACGGGCCTGAGTTCGCCGTCCCAAGGCTCGGCGTCCAGATCCAGCGCGGTGTCGCCTTCCTTGGTTTTCTCGTAGAGGTGGTCCCGGACGGCCTGCCCGATCGCCAGGCGGCATAGTGCCTCCGAGTTCGCTGCAATCTCGCCCTGAAGCGATCCCGCTCCGGTCACCACACCGAACGAACGCCTGCCATCACCGACAAAGCTGGTGAATCTGACGCCCGTGGGCTGGGCCGCATCCGCAAAGCTAACGGCCACGTGATAGGCAATTCCCTTGCCCTGGCCGGGTAACGTGCACAGAAAACTGGATGGCGCGGCGGTGTTCGTCATGCCTGAGATGTCCTCATGAGCTACGTTATCGTTCGTCTGAATACGACGGGAAGCTAGGACTATACCCGGGTCAGTTGACAATGCCAGTGACAGTGAGGCAGTTACAGGGTAACAACGGACTGACCGGTCACTTCTCCGTTGATGATTTCCTCGGCATAGCGCAGCACGGCGCGCCGGGCGGCACCTACGTTGTCCCAGGGCGTTGTGTCCAGGTGAAACGTGCGGGCCTGCGTGCTATCGGGATGTGCGCCCTCGCGGCAGATCACCACCGCCGCGTTGAAGGACCGGTCCGGCCTGGGCTCCCCCCAGGCACGCGCCCCGTCGGTATGTCTGTAGACTAGAGGGTAAATGTCATACCCTTTGTAAGTGGCAGTCGGGTAAGCATCCATAGCGTACTCCTAAGCTTTTGCGGTATCTATTGCTCACTCTACTCTTCTTGCGAGGCCAGGCGTGACCTAATTTCAGCCTGCGCGGCATTTCGAAGCTGCTGACTTGACTTGCGTCGGCCAGGTCCGATCGAGTCGCCCCCTGGGGATCCCTCCGTACGTATTCACGGAGGGCGGCTCCTAACAATCCGGACAAGTATCTGCCCGAGTCTTCGTGTAGAAGAAATTTGTCCCGCGACACCCAATACTCAACCCCCGAGGAGTGACCATGCACCGAGATCAACCTCCGCCGCGGAGGGTGCTGTCCACTCTCATCCGGCTGATTGCCGCCGTGCCGCTACCGATTGCGCACGCTACAGGCCGCGCTCTGGGGCGGCTTGTCTATGCCCTCCCGGGACGGTACCGACAGCACGTTCAGCAGAATGCCGCCCAGGCTGGCTTTTCCGACCCGGCGTTTGCCCGGCAGGCCGCAGGCGAGACCGGCGCCATGATGATCGAACTGGCACGCGTGTGGTATCGCGGCCCAGCCTGTCGCGATCAGGTGATTTGCGATGACTGGACAGTGATCGAGCAGACCCTGGCGGAAGGTCGCGGACTCATCATGCTGACACCGCACCTTGGATGCTTTGAACTGGCAGCCCGTTATGCCGCGGAGCGCATCGCGCTGACAGTCATGTTCCGGCCACACCGCAAGCCGATATTGCGGGACCTGCTTGAATCGGTACGTGCCACCTCGAGTCTGAAGACAGTCCCCGCGACTTCCCAAGGCGTGCGCGCCTTCGTGCGCGCGCTGCGCCAGGGTGAAGCGGTCGGGCTATTGCCCGATCAGGCACCCAAGGGTGAAGGCGTCTGGGTACCGTTCTTTGGCCGCAAGGCCTATACGATAACGCTGCCAGGAAAGCTCGCAGCGCAAACAGGAGCGCCGCTGATCGTTGCCGCAGGCGAGCGCCTGCCCGGTGGGCGTGGCTGGCGCATGCACGTGAAGCGCCTGTCGGGACCATTGCCGCAGACCGCCGAGGCGCAGGCAGCATGGATCAACGCCGAATTGGAAGAGATGATCAGGCGCTTTCCGCTGCAGTACCTGTGGGGGTACAACCGCTTCAAGGTCCCGTCCGGCGCTCCGGCACCCGATTCAGCCGTTGTCCCGGAACACGACGCCTCCGTTATCCAGGGTCCGCCAGCACCTCTCGCCCCTTGATCCTGATGTATCGGGAGAGCGTCCGCGTTCGGCCTGCCACAGCGGTAGCGCGCCCCCGAGACAAGACTCAAGCCATCACGGCAGGAATCGCGGCGCCCGCTTCTCCATATTGGCGCGTACCGCCTCCGTCTGGTTGGGCGCGCCGATCAGCGCATCCTGCTCGACAGACTCGGCCTGGAGAATCGCCAGCGCGTCGCCATCCTCGGTGACGCGCATCAGGCGTTTGCCCGCACGAATCGCGTCCGGGCTCTTCATGGCGATCTCGCGTGCGACGGCCATTGCCGCGGCCCTTGGATCTTCACACACGCGCGTGGCCAGCCCCAGTTCCACGGCCTCGGTACCGCTGATGATGCGTCCTGTGTAGATCAGTTCGTTCAGCACATCTGGCCGCACGAGCCCGCGCGTCAGCAACATGCCGCCCATGTCCGGCACCAGGCCCCACTTGATCTCCATGATCGAAAGCTTGGCATCGGCCGTCACATAGCGCAGGTCCGCGCCCAGCGCCACCTGGAGCCCACCGCCAAAGGCAGCGCCATGCACCGCGGCGATCACCGGCACGGGCAGTTCGCGCCAGACCGTGCAGGCGTATTGCGGGTGATTCGACATGCCATGCGTGCGCGGCGTCAGCCGGCCACGCTTGAGCGAGGGGTCGGTCCCTTCGCCCAGACTAGCCATGCGGCCCATGTCCAGTCCCGCGCAGAACGCCTTGCCTTCACCGGAAATCACGACAGCGCGCAGACCCGGCATCTCGGCCAGTTGCCGGCCCGTGTCGACCAATGCGTCGAACATCGCCTGGTCCAGCGCGTTCATCTTGTCGGGACGATTCAGGCGGACTTCGGCCACGCCTTCCTCGATGGTTACAACGATACGTTGGGAGTTGTCAGCAGTCATTCCAAGGGCTTCTCATTGATACAGCATGTTGCAGCGGTCGCATCCCGGATTTCGGTGACTGGCTTCCAGGGCGCGCCGGACATGGCACCGCGGACCAAAAAAATCCCGTCGGACACGCTCCACGCGTGCACTCCGACGGGGCTTTGGAAAACGTGTGCCGCGCGGTCAGAGCCTTTCGACGATCGTGACGTTGGCCATGCCACCGCCCTCGCACATGGTCTGCAAGCCATAGCGCTTGCCGCGCTGATGCAGCGCATGGACCAGCGTCGTCATCAGCTTGGTTCCCGAGCCACCCAGCGGATGGCCCAGTGCGATCGCGCCGCCGTTGACGTTCAGGCGCTCCGCGTCGGCGCCCAGCGCCTGCAGCCAGGCCAGGGGGACCGGCGCGAACGCCTCGTTGACCTCGTAGAGATCGATATCGTCGATCCGCATGCCGGCCCGCTTCAGCGCGCGCTCGGTAGCGGGCAGCGGGGCCTCCAGCATGACCACCGGATCATGTCCGAGCACGCTCATATGGTGGATGCGTGCCAGCGGCTTGACGCCCAGCATCTTCAACCCGCGTTCGTTGACAACCATGACGCCGCTCGCGCCGTCGCAGATCTGGCTGGCAGTGGCCGCCGTGACGCTACCGCCTTCGGCGATCAGCTTTACCGAGGCGATGCCATCCAGCGTCGCGTCGAAACGAATGCCTTCGTCGATAGTGTGCAGCTCGCCGAGATCGCTGCCGTCATTCATGCGCGCGGCCAGCGGCAGGATCTCCTGCTCGAAGCGCCCTGCCTTCGTGGCCGCCGCGGCGAGCTGGTGGCTGCGCAGCGCATAGGCGTCGAGCGCGGCCTTGTCGAGCTTGTACTTCTTCGCGATCATCTCCGCGCCGGTGAACTGGCTGAACTCCACGCCCGGATAGCGCGCCTGCATTTGCGGGCTGACATAGTGGCCCAGGCCGTTCTTTCGCGGCAGCGTGCTCGGGGTGCCCATCGGCACGCGGGACATGCTTTCCACGCCGGCGGCGATCACCACGTCCATGGTGCCCGACATCACGGCCTGCGCCGCGAAATGCAGCGCCTGCTGCGAAGATCCGCACTGGCGGTCGACCGAGGTAGCCGGCACCGATTCCGGCAGCTTCGAAGCCAAGACCGCGCCACGCGCGATGTTCGAGGACTGCTCGCCCGCCTGGCCGACGCAGCCCATGATGACGTCCTCCACCATGCTCGGGTCGGCCCCGCTGCGCTCGACAAGCGCGTTGAGCACCTGCCCCGCGAGGTCCGCGGGATGCCAGCCGGACAGGCGGCCATTGCGACGGCCGCCGGCGGTGCGGACGGCGGAAACGATATAGGCTTCGGACATGGTGTCTCCAGTGATGAGATGACAGGCTGGCGCCCGATCTACCGTCGGGCCGCCTCCCTGAAAGCAGGAATGCCGGTTAGCGCGCCGCCATGCGAATCGCGCCGTCCAGACGCACGGATTCGCCGTTGAAGTAGCGGTTGACGATCATGGTCTCGGCCAGTTGCGCATATTCGTCCGGATCGCCGAGCCGCTTCGGGAACGGCACCGACGCGGCCAGCGCGGACTTCACGTTGTCGGGCAGGCCCTGCATCAACGGCGTGTTGAACAGGCCAGGCATGATCGTGTTCACGCGGATGCCTTCGCTCATCAGGTCGCGTGCGATCGGCAGCGTCATGCCAGTGATCGCCGCCTTGGACGCACTGTAGGCCGCCTGGCCCATCTGCCCGTCCTCCGCCGCCACCGACGCCGTATTGATGATGGTGCCGCGTTCGCCGTCATCGAGCGGGTCCAGCGTCAGCATTCCGGCGGCGGACTTGGCAATGCAACTGAAGGTGCCCACCAGGTTGATCTGGATGATCCGGTTGAAGTTGGCCACAGGGAAGTGGCGGATTTCTCCCGTCGATTTGTCCCGGCCCGCCGTCTTGGCGGAGAAACCGGTGCCGGCACAGTTCACGAGCACGCGCTCCTGTCCATGTGCCGCGCGCGCCTTGGCAAATGCGGCGTCGACCTGCTCCTCGTTGGTCACGTCGACCTTGCAGAACACGCCACCAAGCTCGCGCGCCAGCGCTTCCCCCAGCTCCGCATTCAGATCGAACAGCGCCACCTTGACGCCGGCGCCGGCCAGGCGTCGCGCGGTGGCGGCACCCAGGCCGGAAGCGCCACCGGTGATGACCGCGGCAATGCTGGAATCGAGTTTCATTGCATATCCTTGCGTGAATGGAAGACTGCCGTCGCATCTGGCCAGCCGGCGACACATGCCACCGGCATCGGCCATGCGGGGTTCAGACGAAATACTTGCGCGTCGCTTCGATGCGGTTCTGACAATCGCTGACCATGCGCGAGATCAGTTCCGCGCAGGTCGGAATATCGTCGATCAGGCCAATGCACTGGCCGGCGCTGACCACGCCGTTGTCGACCTCGCCCGATTGCAGCGCCGCGCGGCCACGGGTACCGGTCACCAACGGACGGATGTCGTCGAACACGCAACCGCCGGGGCGCCGTTCCATGGACACCACTTCCTCGGCGATGGCGTTGCGGAAGACGCGCGCCGTGTTCTTCAGCGTGCGGAAGATCAGAGCGGTGTCACGCTCGGAGCCATTGACCAGCGCCTGCTTGATGTTGTCGTGAATCGGCGCTTCCTTCGTCACGCAGAATCGCGTGCCCATGTTCACGCCCTCGGCGCCCAGCGCCAGCGCGGCGGCCATGCCACGTCCGTCCGCGATGCCGCCGGATGCGATCACCGGAATCTCCAGCGCCCGCGCGGCGGCGGGGATCAGCACCAGCCCGCCCACGTCATCTTCGCCGGGATGGCCGGCGCATTCGAGGCCGTCGATCGAAACAATGTCCACGCCATTGCGTTCGGCGGAGAGCGCATGTCGCACGGTAGTGCACTTGTGCACGATGGTCACGCCTGCCGCCTTGAAACGGGCGATGAAGTCCTTCGGGCTGTTACCTGCGGTCTCCACGATGCGCACGCCGCCATCGATGATCGCGTCCACGTACTCGGCATACGGCGGCGGATTGATCGACGGCAGGATGGTCAGGTTCACGCCGAAGGGTCGATCGGTCATCTCGCGTGTGCGGGCGATTTCGTTGCGCAGGGCATCCGGCGTGGGTTGCGTCAGCGCGGTCAGGATGCCGAGGCCACCGGCATTGGACACGGCCGATGCCAGTTCGGCCAGACCCACCCACTGCATGCCGCCCTGGATGATCGGATAGTCGATGCCAAGCAAACGCGTGACGCGGGTTCGCATGGGATTGCTCACGATAGTGACTCCTTGAATCAAGTTAGGACTGGTGTTGCCTCCACCAGTCTGCAAAAGCGTATTGCTCAGCCTGCGCTTGCCCGCTGCAGCGCGCCCCAATGCGCTAGCGCGGCATCGAGGGCAACCCTTCGTTCGGATTGCGGCGCGGCCGCAGGGGTGCGCGAGAAACGCGGCGCCGCAGCAGGCTGAACCACACCCTGCAGCGTGACGAAGGCCTCGCGTTCGCGGTTGTGCGGGTGCTCGGGTGCCTCGTCCCAATCCAGCACCGGTGCGAAGCACGCATCGGAACCCTCCAGGACCGCGCACCACTCTGCGCGCGTCCGGGTACGGAAGATGTCCGCCAGCCGCAGCTTGAGCAGCGGCCAGCGCGCGGTTTCCATCTGGCCGTCGAACAGCGGGTCCTCAATGCCGCAACGCTCGCGCAGCGCGGCGTAGAACTGCGGCTCGATCGCACCGACCGCAACATACTTGCCATCGGCGCAGGCATACGTGTCGTAGAACGGCGCGCCGCCATCGAGCAGATTCTCGCCGCGTTGATTGTTCCAGCGGCCGCCGGCCTTCATGCCGTACTGCATGGCGGAAAGCAGCGCCGATCCATCCGTCATCGCGGCATCGATCACCTGGCCATGTCCGGACTGGCGCGCCTCGTACAGCGCAGCCATCAGGCCGAACGCGAGCATCATGCCGCCACCGCCGAAATCGCCAACCAGGTTCAATGGCGGCACCGGCGCTTCGCCGGCCCGGCCAATCGCGTGCAGCGCGCCGCTGATGGCGATGTAGTTGATATCGTGGCCGGCGGCCTGCGCCAGGGGACCGTACTGGCCCCAGCCGGTCATGCGGCCGTAGACAACCCGGGGATTGCGCGCGAGGCAGACATCCGGCCCCAGTCCGAGCCGTTCCATGACGCCAGGCCGGAAGCCTTCCACCACAACATCCGCGCGGGCGATCAGTTCCAGCGCGGCATCTCTTCCAGAAGCCTCACGCAGGTCCAGCGGTATCGTGCGCCGGCCCCGTGCCAGCACATCCGCAGGATTCACCTTTGCCTCGACGCCCGGCGCCGTGGGGCGCGTGATCCGGAGCACATCGGCACCGTGATCCGCCAGCAACATGCAGCAGAACGGCGCGGGCCCCAGCCCGGCGAACTCGACAACCTTCAAACCTTCCAGCGAACCTGCCATACCTGCCCCTATCGCGCCAGTGGCGCTCACATCACGGTCAACGCCGCTATGGTGCGTCAAACAGGGGGGGCAACGAATCGTCGGAAGCGACGAAATCCATGCGCGAGCGTTGCCTGGCGGAACGCTCCGGAGCGTCCCGCCGCGGATTCAGGCAATCACACCGAGTCGGCGCGCGATAGCAACGGCCTGCGTGCGGCTGTGGGCGCAGATCTTGTTGTTGATGTTGCGCAGATGCGTGCGCACGGTGCTGTCGGAGACGAACAGTTTCTCCGCGATGGCGCTGTTGGAATAGCCCTCGGCAAGCAGCTGTAGCACGCGGATTTCCTTCGGCGTCAGCGGATCCAGCAGTTGCGGCCGGTCTCCCGCGATTGGCTCCGGAGACTCCTCGATCGGCCCACATGCCTGCACCAGCCGCAGCACGAATTCGGCCAGAACGGGATCGCGCTGGGCGCCGCCGCTCGACTCCAGAGTCCGAGAGAACTGCGCCAGCAGCGGCCCGACGCGATTGCCGCCTTCGTCGAGCAGCAATCGCGCGAAGCCTTCCGCGCAGGCGGCCTTCAGCATCGGTGCCAATATCGCCTGCGCCGCCGCAGGTTCGCCGGCGCGCTGATACGCCAGCGCGCACAGCAACCGGAGCTTCATGGCCCGTCGATGACGCCCATCGTGGTCGGCAAACTCGGCGGCTGCCCGCAGGCGGGCCACCGCGGCCTGCGCGTCGCCGGCCAGCGCCTCCCAGCGCAGCTGCGCGAGTTCGAGGTAATCCAGGTCATTGGCGATCAGGTGCAGACGGCTCACACGTTCCCACAGGGCCGGGTCGTCGGCACGCGCCAGTTCGTCCTTCGCGGCCCGGGTATGCCCCTGCATCAGCAGGATGCGGGCACGTTCGAGCTTGGCGCCAGCCGCCACGCGCGCCTGGCGTCTGACGTGGCCCAGATACTCGAGCTGCGTCAGCGTCTCGAACGCCTCGTCCACATCGCCTCTGGCAAATGCGATGCGCGACAGCATGACGTGCCCGAGCGTGACGTGATCACCCAGCAGCACATCGCGCGCGAGCGGCACATAGACCCGCAGCAGGTGCGCGGCCTGGGCCAGATCGTTCGCTTCATAGACCGTGGCCGCATACATCACGCCGGCCCAGGCATTACCGCCCGTGTAACCGTAGTGTTGGGTGCTACCGCTGCCAACAGCGATCCGCAGACGCGCCGTGGCCTCGCGCAGGCGCCCGCCCTGCAGGTCGAAGATGGCCTCGACGGTTTCGGAATACATCAGGTTGAAGGCGCTGCTGTCGGCGCCCTGCGTGCGGCGCGCGGTTTCCAGCAGACGGCGCGATTCGGCATGCTGCCCCGACACGGCGAACACGTTCGCCATCGCATTGGCAAGCACCATGTCCGCGAAGGCCACGCCGGTAGGCCAGTGCGTCAGGCATTCGCGCCCGACTTCCAGCGCGCGTTCGAGCTGGTCCATCATCGACAGCAGCGTCGGGCGCAGCGCGAGAACATGCGGACGCACCGCCGGATCGGCGGAGTGCCGCAACCCGCTGCGTTCCAGCAGGTCCATCGCCTCCAGGGGGCCGCGCGTGAAGGTCAGCGCCCAGATCCGGATGGCCTGCAACGGCAGGTGATCGCGCAGGACGTCCTCGGGCAGCGCGTCGAACCAGCGTGTGAGCAGCCGCATACGCCCCTGCCCGAGCAGCGCCGGCGCGTGCGCGATCAGCAGCGTCACGGCATACGCGTAATCGCCGCCTTCGATCGCATGGTCGATGGCGGGCACGGGACGATCCTGTGACTGGAACCATCCGGCGGCGGCATGGTGCAGGCTCGGCACCTCGGCAGGCGTTTCGCGTTGCAATTGCGCCTTCAGAAATTCGGCGATCAGGCTGTGGTAGCGCCACGCCCGGTCTTCACTCTCGATCGGCGCGATCAAACTGGAAGCCTCGAGTTGCCGCAGGATCGCCTCGCAATCCACATCGGGCAGCAACACGTGACACAGTTGCGGGTTCAGATAGCGCAGGATGCTGGTCCGCAGCAGAAACTGGCGCACCGGCTCGGGCTGCCGGGCGACCACGTCTTCGGCCAGATAATCGGCCACCGAGCGGCTGGTGCCCGAGAAACGGTCGATGAACTCGGTATGCGCTTCACTGCGTTCCAGAGAAGCCGATGCGAGCGACAACGCGGCCGCCCAGCCCTCCGTCTTGCGATACAGGCGCTGCAGATCATCTGCCGCAAGCGGCATCGGCCGCACGGTGCGGAAGAACTGCTCGGTTTCCTCGATCGAGAAACGCAGCGCCGTGGCGTCGATCTCCAGCAACTGGCCTCGGGCGCGCAGGCGGCCCAGCCTCACATCGGGCGTGCTGCGCGAGCCGATGATGAGCTGCCCGTTGTGCGGCAGATGGTCGATGATCTCGCGCACCCAAGCGATCACCCCGGGCTCTTGAAGCACTTCGAAATCGTCGAGGAAGAATGCGAACGGCTCCGGATAGCCCGCCAGGCAGTCCATGCTCTGCAGCGCGGCTTCGCCGGTGGTGCGTGGCGCGGGTCGGCCGATATCCGCGATGGCGTCGTCCCCGACGATGGCCGCCAGAGCCGCCTCGAAGCCGGACAGAAAGCGTACGGGGTCGTTGTCGGCGTTATCGAGCGTGAGCCATGCGGTTGCCACCGAGGCCGCCTCCAGGCGCGCGCGGTACTGCAGCATGGCGGTCGTCTTGCCGAACCCCGCAGGCGCCCGGACGATCACGAGCCTGGCCGACGACGCGGCGCGCAGCATGTCGCCAACGCCTTGCCGGATCACCTGGGATGCGGGGGCAACTGGCGGCCTGAGCTTCATGCTCGGCACATGCCGTGTCATGCTCGGCGGCGAAGTCATCTGCTGGAAGAGTGGGCTGGACGCGAACTGGGCAGTTTAGCAAAGCGTCCCCCCTATGTCGCCGCCTGATCCATCTCTGGCCCATCCGCGGGCTTTAGTCCATCTTCTCCGTCAGACCCAGCGAGCGGCTGATGATCTCGAGCATGATCTCGGACGCGCCGGCAAAGATCCGCGATACGCGTGCGTCGCGATACATGCGGCTGATCCGGTATTCGTCCATATAGCCCGAGCCGCCGTGCAGTTGCAGGCAGTCGTCGATCACGCGGTTCTCCAGCTCCGTGCTCAGCAGCTTGGCAGACGCCGCCGTGACGGCATCCAGCCGGCCCGCGTTGTGCTCCATGACAAGCGCATCGAGCCAGATCTGCATGGCGTCGAGCTCGGCGCGGCGGCGGGCCAGCACGAAGCGTGTGTTTTGCAGGGCACCGATCGGGCGACCGAATGCGCGGCGCTCCTTAACGTAGGGCAGCGTCAGATCGAACGCGGATTGCGCGTGCGCGATCGACTGGCACGCGCACAACAGACGCTCCTCTTCAAGGCCTTCCGCCAGATAGGCAAAACCGCGCGCCGGATTGCCCAGCACGTTCTCGTCCGGGACGAAGACATCGTTGAAGAACAGTTCCGCCGTGTCTTGCGCATCCAGTCCAAGCTTTTTCAGTCGACGGCCCCGCTCGAATCCCGCCATGCCGCGCTCGACGACGAACAGGCCGAAGGCGCGACGCTCGTCGGGGTTGGTACGCGCGACCAC
Source organism: Cupriavidus sp. HMR-1 (assembly GCF_000319775.1). Taxonomy (NCBI): domain Bacteria; kingdom Pseudomonadati; phylum Pseudomonadota; class Betaproteobacteria; order Burkholderiales; family Burkholderiaceae; genus Cupriavidus; species Cupriavidus sp. HMR-1. The sequence goes on along the minus strand of NZ_ANKP01000021.1, from coordinate 114,272 downwards.
GATGACGGCATCCGCGTTGAGCCCGTTCGAGATGAACGTCTTGGCGCCATTGATGACCCAGCCGCCGTCACGCCGCTCGGCACGTGCGCCGATCCCGGCCAGATCGGAGCCCGCGCCCGGCTCCGTCATGGCAATCGCCAGGATCGTCTTGCCGCTCGCCGCGCCGGTCAGCCACCGGCGCTTCTGTGCCTCCGTGCCCAGCCGGCCAATATATGGCGCGACCAGCCGCGAATGGAGCGTCAGATACACACCGACATCGCCGTGGCGAATCAGCTCTTCGAAGAGGATCTGTTCGTAGCGGAAATCGGTCACGCCCGCGCCGCCATAGGCTTCATCAGCCCACATCAGCAACAAGCCCTGCTCGCCGGCTTTCTCGAAGATGGCACGGTCGCAGCAGCCCTGCTCGCGCCACTGGTCGACATACGGGGTGATTTCGTTCTGCACGAATCGCGCGACCGAAGCACGGAACTGCTCGTGATCGGCATCGAAGATCAGGCGGCGGGTCTGGGACATGGCGATGGAAGGAAGGGATGCGACCGATGGCCGATCTTAGGACCGGTGCCACTGCCGTGCCTCGTCGAATCCGACGAATCTCCCCTAGGGAAAATCCGGAGCCGCAAGATCATCCATTCCGACGACGCGCCAGCCGTATCGCCGCCTGACAATGCTCCGCAGGCAGTGCTCCGACAACCGATAACGGGAGACAGTTCGTGTATCTGACACAGGCTCTGCACAAGGCATTCCGCGAAAACCCGTCTGGCGTCGCGACGATTTTTGCGCAACGCAGCACGACGTTCTCCCAGCTCATCGACCGGGTTGCAAGACTGGCCGGCGCCTTGCGTGGCCAGGGCGTTGCTGCGGGCGACCGGGTTGCCATGCTGGCGCTCAACTCCGACCGCTACGTCGAGTACATCTTCGGCACGCTCTGGGCCGGCGCGGCGCTGAACCCCGTCAACACCAGGTGGAGCGTCGCGGAAATCGCCTACTCGATGGAGGATTGCGGCACCGGCGTGCTGCTCGTGGACGACAACTTCCTGGAACTGATCGGGCCACTACGCGAGCGTTGCCCCTGCATCCAGACCGTCATCTATTGCGGCGATGCCGAGACCCCCGCAGGCATGGTCGACTACGAGCAACTGGTGCGGTCCAGCGCGCCGATTGACGACAGCCTGCGCAGTGGCCACGATCTTGCCGCAGTGCTCTACACGGGCGGCACCACCGGCGCGCCCAAGGGCGTCATGCTGTCGCACGCCAATATCGCCAGCAACGTGCTGTCGTCACTGGCAGCCGCATCGCGCCCGCCTGTGACATCGATCCTGCAGATGGCGCCGATGTTCCATATCGCGGCGCTCAGCTTCGTCTTTCAGGCCGTGACGCGCCTCGCCACGCAGGTGATCCTGCCCGGGTTCGACCCCAAGGCCGCGATTCGCGACCTCAGCCGCTACCGCATCAACGAGGTTTTCACCGTCCCGACGATGCTGAAGATGATGCTCGACGATCCCACGTTCGCCGACCATGACCTGAGCAGTCTCAGGAACATCATCTACGGCGCTGCCCCGATTGACGGCGCACTGCTGCAGCGCGCCATGGCGCAGATTCCGTCCAGCCAGTTCCTGCAGGCCTATGGGATGACGGAGACCTCGCCTGTCTCGGCGATCCTGGCGGCCGATTGTCACGTCGTCGCCAGTCCGAGGCTGAAGGCGGCCGGCCGCCCGGCGCCCGCGTGCGAAGTGCGCATCGTCGATCCGGCAACGGACGAAGACTGCCCGACGGGCACGGTGGGCGAGGTCGCGGTGCGCGGCCCGGGCGTGATGCTGGGCTACTGGAACAAGCCGGAAGAAACCGCCCGCGCGTTGCGCAATGGCTGGATGCACACCGGCGATGCCGGATACCTGGATGCGGACGGCTTTCTATACGTCACCGATCGCATCAAGGACATGATCATCAGCGGCGGCGAGAACGTCTATTCGACCGAAGTCGAGAATGCGATCCTCACGCACCCCGCGGTGCAGCTGTGCGCGGTGATCGGCATCCCTGACGAGAAATGGGGGGAAGCCGTGCATGCGGTCATCGTGGTCCGACCCGGCCACGAACTGTCTGTCGATGCGGTGCACGCGCATTGCCGCGAGCGGATCGCCAGCTATAAATGCCCCCGCAGTGTCGAGTTTCGCGCCGACATGCCGCTCTCGGCGGCAGGCAAGCTCCTCAAGTACAAGCTGCGGGAAGTCTACTGGCAGTCGCACGACCGGCGAATCTGAGCGGTAGCAAGGCAGACGAGGCGCGGGCGATGCCCGCGCCTGCCCGATTCATGCCGTCGGCAATCGATAGTTGCGGTAGTCCTCACGCAACTTCGTCTTGAGCAGCTTGCCAGTCGCGGTATGCGGCAGCTGATCGACGAACACAACATCGTCCGGCACCCACCATTTCACGACGCGCTCGCTCAGATACTGCAGCAACTCTTCGCGCGTGACATCCTTGCCGGGACGCTTCACCGCCAGCAGCAGTGGGCGCTCCTGCCACTTCGGATGCGCGACGGCGATGATCGCCGCCTCGTGCACGGCAGGGTGACCGATCGCCGTGTTTTCCAGGTCGATCGAGGAAATCCATTCCCCACCCGACTTGATGACATCCTTGGCACGGTCCACCAGTTGCACGTACCCGTCCGGGTCGATGGTGCCGATATCGCCGGTGGGAAACCAGCCGTCCTTGTCCAGCACCTCGCCACCCGTGTGCTTGAAGTAACCGCTTGCAATCCACGGTCCACGCACATGCAGGTGGCCGAAGGCGCGTCCGTCGTGCGGCAATTCCTGACCGTCGTCGCCGATGATCTTCAGGCCCACGCCCCATACCGCGCGTCCGGCCTTCATCTTGATCGTGGTCTGCTCGTCCTTGGGCAGGGCGGCATGCTTTGGCAGCAGGCGGCCGGTGGTACCGATCGGGCTGGTTTCCGTCATGCCCCATGCCTGCAGGTACTCGACGCCGAAATCGCGCTCGCAGCGCTCGATCATGCTGCGCGGCGATGCGGCGCCGCCCGAGCCGATGATCTTCAGGCCAAGCGCCTTCATGTCGATCTCTGGGTGCTCGTCCAGGAACTGGAAGAGCATGAGCCAGATGGTCGGCACCGCCTGGGAGACAGTCACGCCTTCGTCGCGCATCAGTTCATAGAGCGATTGCCCATTGAGGTGCGGCCCCGGCATCACCATCTTGGCCCCGACCATGGCCGCCGCATACGGCATTCCCCAGGCGTTGGCATGGAACATCGGGACCGCCAGCAGCACAGACGTTGACGCGCCCACGGCAAACGCATCCGCCGCGCACGCCACGAGCGAATGCAGCACGGTAGACCGATGCGAGTACAGCACGCCCTTCGGATTTCCGGTGGTGCCCGACGTGTAGCACAGCGACGACGCCGCGCGCTCGTCCAGTTCCGGCCAGTCATACGTATCGCTATGCTCCGCGAGCAGGTCCTCGTAGCAAAGCAGGTTGGGCACGTCAATCGCGGGCATGTTCGCCCGATCCGTCATGGCGACGTAGTGCTGGACGGATTTCAAAGCCGGCGCCAGCTTCTCGACCAGCGGCGCGAAGCCAATATCGAAGAACAGGACCTTGTCCTCCGCGTGGTTGACGATGTACTCGATCTGCTCGGGGAACAGACGTGGATTGACCGTGTGCAGGATCGCCCCCGAACCGGATACTCCGAAATACAGTTCGAAATGTCGATGCGTGTTCCAGGCAAGCGTGCCGACGCGATCCGCCACCCCGACACCGAGACTCGCCAGTGCGTTGGCAACGCGCTTGGCACGCCGATGGATCTCGGCATAGTTGGTACGGTGGATCGGGCCCTCTACCGTTCTCGCGACGATCTCCCGCGTTGGATGGTACGTGGCCGCGTGCTCGATCAGCGATGAAATCAACAGCGGTCGGTCCTGCATCAGTCCCAGCATCGTGTCTCCTCCACTCTATGTATCGGTGTGCTTGTCGGTGTGCTTGTCGGTGTGCTTGTCGGTGTGCTTGTCGGTGTGCTGCCAGGATGCGGTGGGGCCCGGGCCTGGCTTTTCGTGGTTGGCCTGCCCGCCAGCAGTGTCGGTCGCGCTGGCCTGGCGAGTAATCGTCGAAAGCGACGAATTTCGGCGCTGGAAGGTGTTCGCGCTCAGCGCTTCAGGGACAGCAGGGTGCGGCAGCCGGCCGGCAGCGGATGCGCGGCGTGGGCCTTGACGGCGAGCGCCAGCTGCTCGGCAAGCGCCCCGGGGAACGGCGCCGCCCGGCGCGTTTCCAGGTTCACGTGTACCGAGAGCTGTTCCATGGTGGCCGCCACGTATCCCTCGGTGGCATGGGAGAGTTCCATCAGGCAAAGCAGACGCTTGTCGTCGGACTGCAATGCGCGCACGCGCAGCACAACCGGAGATCCGACCAGCAGTTCGCGGTAGTAGGCCACATGGATGTCGACGGTGTAGATCCCGCAGCGGGTGGCCTCGGTGTAGCCGAGCCCCACGCCGAGTTGCTCAAGCAGCTTGAAGCCCTCGCGGTCGAACACCTCCACATACCGGGCAGCGTTCATATGACCGTACTCGTCGATCCAGCCTTTTTCCACTTCGAATGTCGAACTGGGAAGTTCAGAGCTTTCAGAGCTTTCGGACCATGCGGACATGCTGTCTCCTGATCTGCGCAGCCTTACACATCGGCTGCCGATGTTGTTGTCCGCAAATGGTACGCCAATGCCTTAGTATTCGGCTGCCCCGCAGATCCCCCGCGTATACCCCAACATTTCCGCATATCGCGGACTCATTTGAAATTTCTCTTGTTGACGCCCGCGCAATAGGGAGTCCGCCCTTACCGGCGGAACGCAAGTTTGCAGTGCAGCAAAGGGGCGCAATGGAGGTCGCATTGCATGGCTCGCAACTACGCCGCCTGTGCCTCCACCCAGTGGCTTTCCACCATACGCCGATCCAGCAGGGGGATGATGGTCCCAAAGCCCAGGTGCTGAAAGTGCGCCGACTCGCGATGAGCTGTCAGTCCGTCGGCATCGCGATACTTCTCCAGGATCACGAAGTGGTTGGGATCGGCTGGCGAGCGGAAGTACTCGTAGTAGAGATTCGCGGACTCGGTGCGCGTGGCCTCGGCCAGCTCGGCCAGCAGCCGCGACACCTGATCGCCGTTGCCCGGCTTCGCGTGGTAGTGCGCGATGACCTGCAGATAGGAGGTGGACAAGGGGTTATTTCCTGATTGTCTTGGCTTGCGGATCAAAGGCCCACAAGCGCTGGTCGCTGGTCGATACCGCAAGCGCATCATGGGCGATGGCACTGCGGATATCGTCCTGGGTGCTGACAAAGCCGGACGCCACAATGGGCGGCAGCCCTTTTCGAACGGACCCGGACAGGTGCTGCAGCATTGGCGCCGGCATCAACTGAACCAGGTTCGCATCGCTCTGTTCCAGCGCCTTGACGCTGCGTGGCCACGTGGACCGGTCGGTCACGAAGACCTTCTGCATGGTCATCATCCCGGCGCGATTGGCACGCTGGATGGTAGCCACGCGCGTCGACACGAGACTGGTGACGCCGATGTCGGCCAGGTACTCGACGCCGCCCTTGTCCTGCGACAACCCTTCGCAACTATCAATATTGACGATCACGTACTTGCCGGCCTTCGTCAGCGTGGCAATCACGGGTTGCAGCCGCCGCAGTTCCACGTTGGCGACAATCGAGACTTCCGCCTCGCTGTCGATAAAGGCATCGATCTGGTCCGCGCCGTATAGCGTGGCGATTACAGGGTGTCGTGTCAGGCGGGCGCCGAGAGACCTGTCCATGGCTTACTTCTTCACTTCGTGGGTCAGCACGTCCGAAAGGCCGAGCTTGCCCGGATTGAGGATATTTTGCGGATCAAGTGCCCGCTTCACTGCCACCAGCACCGGGAACGCCGTGTCGAGCGACGGCGCCATGTAGGGCGCGCGCAGCAGACCGATGCCGTGATGGTGGCTCAGCGCGGCATTGTATTGGATGAGCACCGCGTTCGCCGCATCCCATGCCGCGCGATACCACTTCTGGCGATCCTCCACGGCCACGTCACCGCGCAACGAAAAATACAGGCACGCACCATCCACATAGGCATGCGACTGGTGCGCGGAACCCGCCAGCGTGCCGGGCACCGCGTTGATCGCCGCCACCACGTCGGTGTAGATCGCGGCCAGATCGCTCCAAGGGCCAGCCATCTCTAGCGTGTCGGCCACGAAGCCGGGGCTGCGCTTGAAGCCTTCGGCACTCTTGCCAGTCAGGTAACGCGTGTCGAGCCAGCGCTCGAAGATCGCGTCACCATCGAGCCTGTCACCAAGTTCGGCGCAGACACGCTCGCTGATTGCCATCACGGCGTCGACCATTTCCTTTGCGCCTTCATCGGCCACCAGCAGCACGTTGGTGTCGGGCAGGCCGAACTGCACGCCGCTTTCGAGTTCGTCGTAGAGACGCAGCGCGGCGGGATTCGCGCCACGTTGCATGATCTCGCGGCACGCATCGAGGCCGATCGCGAAGGTCTTGAAGCCGTAGGCAATGGCGCGGCCATAGTCGGGCAGACGATGCAGCTTCAGGCGCACGCGCACGATGACCCCGAGCGTGCCTTCCGATCCAATGAACATCTGCATCAGGTCCGGGCCCAGCGCAGCGCGGGGATAGCCTCCCACGGTCACCAGGCTGCCGTCGGCCAGCACCACGTCCATGCCGACCACCATGTCCTCGATCTTGCCGTAGCGCGTGGAAAGCTGGCCTGCGCCGCGGCATGCCACCCAGCCGCCGACCGTGCTGATCGCATACGACGACGGCCAGTGGCCCATCGTCATGCCGTACTCCTGCTGAATCGTCTGCTCGAAGATATCGCCGAACATGCCTGACTCCACTTCGACGATCTGGCTCTCGCGGTCGAAGCCCAGCAGCCTGTTCACATCACACACATCAAGCACGATGCCGCCGCGCACGGGCAGCGCCGCGCCAGTCACGTTGCTGCGGCCAGCCGATACGGTCACGGGAATGGCTTTGGCGTGCGCAATGCGCATCACCGCCTGAATCTGTTCGATCGTGGAGACACGCACGATCACGCCACGCGGTGTGGCAGGCTTGCCGCCCGTCTCGGTCATCATCGAGCCAGCCCACCAGTCGCGCGTCCACTCAACCACGTCACTGGTGGCGGTCAGAACGTGATCGGCGGCCTTGCGCAACGCGTCGAGCGCGTCGTTGTCGACCGCGACGGCATCCCGCTGCAGGCCCGGCGCGTCCGGCGTCGCCGTGATGCTCCCGGCAAAGTGAGGTGGCGTGTGCTTGCCGACGACGTAGTTGCCACGGTTGTAGCCGCGCTTGATGGCTTCCTTGCTGATCATGTTGCTTCTCCCATTAGGACGGATTTTTCGAGGGCGACAGCGGCCAGGTAGTCACTGACCTGCTGCGCGACGGCCTGCCCGGAGAGTCCGAGCTCGGCCTGGAGGATCTGGGCCACGCGTGGCGCGGCCTGCGCCGATGCGTCACGGGCCATCAGCCGCGCGCGAATGCGGCGCGACAGCACGTCGTCAACGGTGCCGGCCAGTTCGTGACGCACGGCATAGACGATTTCGGCTTCGGAATGCGGTAACCCTTCGACAATGGGCCGCGCGAGCGACGGGTCGGCCTGGAGGATGTCACTGACGAAGCGCGCCTCGGTGCCATAGCGCTCGCCCAAGTGCGCGGACATGCCACCCGACGCAACGATGGCTTGCGGATCGTATCCGGCAGCGCCAAGCAGAAAGGCCGACTTCGTGCGGCATTTCGCACGCTTGCCAAGAACCTTCTGCGCCGCGTCGACGGTCTGCTCCGCCATATGGCGCGAAGTGGTGAGCTTGCCGCCGACGATCGTCACCAGCCCGTCGCCAGCAACATGGATGTGATGGTCGCGTCGGACTTCCAGCGTCTTGCCGCCGGGTGGCGCCACCAGTGGACGACAGCCGGCGATGCTGCCGACCACGTCTTCTGGCGCGATATCGGTCTTCAACGCCGAACGCGCGCCCTCCAGCAGGAAATCAAGCTCCTGCCGCGTGCACATGACATTGTCGAGATCGCCTTCGTAGTCTTCGTCCGTGGTGCCCAGGTACGAGACGTTGCCCCAGCGCGTGATCGTGGCGCGACGACTGCGGCCCGGCACGGGGATCGTCACCGTGCAGTCATTGCGGATCTTGAGCCACGGAATGGCGACGTGAACACCCTTGGCGGGCCGGATATTCAGGGTCTTCTGTTCGCCCTTTCTGCCGCCGGTCCAGTCGCGCAGCCACACGCCGGTGGCCATGATGACCACGCCGGCACGCACGCGGATCTCGCGGCCATCGGCTTGAATGATCGCGCCGTCCACCTTGCCGCTGGCATGACGCGTGATTTCCGTGACCAATGCGTGGTTGGTCACCACCGCACCGTGAAACGCGGCGGTGCGCGCGATATTCAGCGTCAGCCGCGCATCATCGACGCGCGCATCGAAGTACAGGAAGCCGCCTTTCAGATGTTCATCGTTGAACGTCGGGCAATGCGACAGCACTTCCGCCTTCGTCAGCTTCTGGTGCAGGATGCCTTCGCGCCAGCCGCCGGCCAGATCGTAGGTCCACAGCAGACCTTCGAAGGCCTTGGCCAGGCGCTTGTCGAACACACCGTCACGTTCCATCACCGGAAACAGGAACGGCAGGCGCTGCACCAGATGCCGTGCATTGCGGCGCAACCGCTGACGCTCGAGCAGCGAATGGCGGACAAGACCGAGGTTGCCTTGCTCGATATAGCGCAGGCCACCGTGCACCATCTTCGATGATTTGGAGGACGTACCCGATGCGAAGTCGCTCTTTTCGACCAGGGCCACGCGATACCCACGCAGGCTGGCGTCCAGCGCCGCGTAAGCGCCGGTGACGCCGCCACCGACGATGAGGATATCGAACGCTTCCGATTCCAGCCGGTCGAGCTGTTCACTGCGCACCAGCCGAAGCGGCTCGACGCGGGTCATGGCGGCGCGCTCGCGGTTTGCGCTGCGGGATGGAAAACCCATCATGTTGCTTGCTTCTCCTGATCGGTCAGTGCGCGGCAAATGCCTGCACGTGGGAAAGCTCGGAAGCGACGCGCGCGTGCCAGAGCGCACGCCGTTCCTCCCGTTCGTCGTCGCCGATGCGCGGCATGAACACCGCATCCGGCAAGGTGGTGGTGCGGGCTTGCTGCAGCGAATCCCACATCAGCCCCGATGCGCCAGCCAAGTACGCGATGCCACGCAGGCTGGCCCGGTCGGTCTCCTGCATCCGATGAATCGGCAGGCCCGTAAGGTCAGCCTGCATCTGCAGCAACGCATCGCTGCCTGACAATCCCCCGCCGACGACGAGATCACGCACGGGCACGCCGGCAATATCGCGGTTGGCATCGATGCAGGACGCCACGGAATGCGCGATGCCTTCCAGGATTGCGTAGGCGATCTCCGCCTGCGTGGTGGCCATCGACACCCCGTTCAACGCAGCGCGCGCCTCGGGCCGCATCTGCGGTACACGCAAGCCCGTCAGCGCGGGAATGAACGTCACGCCGCGCGATGACGGCACCGAGGCAGCCAATGCGCTGATCTGCTTCGCGCTTTCAAACCAGTGCAACTTCTCGCAGACCCAGTTCAGCGCCGAGCCAGTGGTGGCCACGAACGTTTCCACCGAAAAGTGCGAAACCCCCTCGAAACGACGTGCTGTCATCGTCAGCGTGCTGTCCGACTGCCCGCTGCGCGCTGGCAGGTCGGGGCCGATGACCAGATCAACGAAGCTGCCGGTGCCGTGCAGACACATCGACTGGCCGGCGTCGAGACAACCGAGGCCGACAGCGCCTGCCAGTTGATCTCCGGCGCAGGCGAGGATCGGCACGTCGATGCCAAGTAGGTCGCGGCGCGTGCGACCGAAGTCGTCAGCATCCTGGCGCAACTCTGGCAGCAACTCCTGCGGGAACCCGAGCGCCTCGATCCACTCCGTCAGGTAGCGGTGTTCACCCAGAACATAGGCGCTGCACGATGTGGCATTCGTCGGCGTTGTCACACATGCCCGCTCGGTGGACAGGTGCCACAGCAGCCAGCTATCAACGGTGCCGAACGCAAGCCGGCGATCGCGCCACGCATCGGCGACGGCACGTGTCTCCCGCAGATGGCGCGCGGCCCACAGGTACGCCGAGCGCACGCCGGCCGGACGACCCACGGTGGTGCGCAAGCGCGGGTCCCACGTGGATGCCATCTGGTCGAGGTCCGCCGCGTACCGCGTGTCCTGCCAGACCATTGCGGGCACCAGCGCACGCCCCGTTACGGTGTCCCACAGCACGCCGGTGGAGCGCTGCGTGGCGATAGCCAGCGCGACGACGCACAGGTCGTTGCGCTCGGCTTCGGCCAGCGTGGCGCGGCAGACTTCCAGTGTCTTTTCCAACAGCACGTTGGCGTCCTGCTCCACCACGCCCGGACGCGGTGAATCCACCTCCAGCGTGGTGTACTGCTGACACGAGACGTGGCCGTCGCTGGCAACCACCGCGGCACGCGTACCAGACGTGCCCTCGTCGATCGCCAGGATGACGTTCCTGTTTTTCATGGTGTTACTTCTCTGTAGCGGGATGCATGAAGCCGGCGCCGTCACGCGCATCGCTGCGGAACTGCGGCGCATCGGCTTCGTTATCGGGATGAATGGCCGTGCGCGTGGGGTCCCAGCGAATGAGGAAGCAGATGATGCTGGCCACCAGCGGTACGACGGAGAGAATCAGGAAAGTGGTTTCGAGCCCATAGCGCGCGCGAAACAGCGGGAATACCAGCAGGCCCAGCGCGGCGCCGATGGCACCCAGCGCGCCGATAACGCCGTTGGCGCCCGCGCGCAGTTCGCTGCGGAACGACAGCGACGACAGGCTCTTGCCATTGGCGCCAGGGCCGCCCGAGTGGAACAGAATGAACAGCGACGGCACGATCACGGCCACCCATGTCGGCATCTTTCCGTTGAACAGGCCAAGAATCAGCAGCATCACGAACACCGCCGCGAAGCCGTACGCGGAAGCACGGCGCAGGCCGAGCTTGCGGCCGATCACCGGTGACAGGAAGCCACCGAAGATGCCACACACATTGAACACCAGCGCGCCGATCGTGGCATAGACAAAGTCCTTGCCGAACAGCGCCGCGCTGATCAGCGGCAGATACCAGCCAATGCCGAAGTACTGGATCGACTGGCCGATCTGCACGGTGGCCGCCAGGATCGTGCGGGGCAGATAGATGCCACGGAAGATCAGCAGCACGTTGGCAAGACCGCGGCGTGCCATGTTGGTCACCGGTACGCGTTCGGCCAGTGGCGCAGCTTCGAACGGACGACCGTAGATGCGTGTCATGGCCTGCGCGGCGGCTTCGAGGCGCTCTTTGCGCGCAAGCCACGTCGGGCTTTCCACCAGGAACAGTACTTGCAGGATCAGGATGCCGACGCCAAACACGGCCGTGGCCGCCACCGAGTAACGCCAGATCGCGTCACCAACTTGCCACGAGTAGAACAACAACGCGAGCAGCAGGTTCAGGCAGACAGCGGTGTACCACATGCCCTGCCAGGTATTGAGACGGCTCTTGAGCTTCACGGGCGTGAACTCCGCCAATACCGCCATGGCAATGGCGAAGTCGATACCGTACGCGGCGCCGACGAAGAAACGTCCCACGAGAATCGCGTTGAAATCGGGCGCGAATACCACCAGCAAGGCACCCGCGACGGCAAAGACCTTGGCCAGGATCAGCGGTTTGACGCGGCCCCAGCGGTCGGCCATCCAGCCACCCAACGGATTGAACGCAATGGCCACCCACGAGGCGAACGACGTCAGCAATGCCACCTGCGCTGGTTCCAGCTTCAGGTCGCGCGTCATGGGCCCAAGGCCCGCGCTCAGTGCGGAATTGGAGAATGCGTCGAGGAACAGTCCGCCCAGTGCCAGCCACCAGATGATGCCGGCGCGGCCGCGAATGCCTGGACAGGAATCTATGAAGGCGATGACATCATCGATGCCACGTATCTTGATGGCAGAGGTTTGCACGGCGGTCTCCTTGTCGTTGTTCTGTAAGAGGCCGCAGCAAACTGCACGCGCTAAGAGACCATCTTACAGATGGTCTCTTATCTGAATCTGCCACGCGAATGTATGCGCTCCGCCACGTGGTGTCAACCGGGAAAACCCGGTTGTGCCGGGACGGCTCGCGAGAGAAATGGATTACCGGGGGCGCAGGAGGATCTCCCTTGCGCCAGCCCCCACACGAAATCCTGCGACAAGTAATCTTTCAGATCGCGTGTAAAAAGATTGAATTCGCGGGCCGCGTATGGCGTTGCACCATAAGGCATCCCGTGGCGTCGACGGTCCCGTTACCAAATGCGCGTCGCCCACGACTTTCAGTTCCCCGCACGGAAAGAGCCAACCATGGATCGACGCGAATTTCTCATCTCCTCGGCAGCCGGAGCCCTGTCAGCCACCGCTGCCACAGCGGCCGAAGCGCAGCCTGCAGCCCCATCCCATGCACGTGGCGCGCGGGAGCCGCTGGGCGGTCAGCCACCTCAGGGGGCGACCCCCTCTGTCAAGGACTTCGACTACCAGATCAAATACCACCGCGCTTTTGAGGCTGTGCTTTGGAACATGCCCGCGATCGCAATCTATTCGTTCCGTCGGGCGGCATTCACGGATCTCGGCCTCAAAGACAATGACATCATTGCTTACTCAGCGGCGGCAACGCCGAAGCTGGAGGCATTGACCGCCAACAGCTCGACACCCTACATCGCCGCCTATACGGACCTGCGCAAGGGGCCCGCTGTACTGGAAGTGCCAGAGGCCAGTGCAGATGGCAGCCTGTACGGCCAGGTCGTCGACGCGTGGCAATTCACGATTGCGGATGTCGGACCGTCCGGGCTCGACAAGGGCAAGGGCGGCAAGTATCTCTTCACACCACCCGGCTACAAGGGTGCCATCCCGAAGGGCTACATCCACGTTGCCTCACCCAACTACCGAATTGCCCTGGCCTTCCGGTCCGTACGCGCTCCCGGGAAGTCAGTCGAAGATGCCTATCACTACGCGCAGAAGCTGCGCTTGTACTACTACTCCGAGGCCGCGAACCCTCCTCGGCAGCGCTTCGTCGATCCTGCTGACCAGCGCTATGCCACGCTCCCTTTCTACGATGAGCGGCATTTCGAGGACATGCACGAAATTATGAGCGTGGAGCCGGTGAAGGAGCAGGACAAGGTGATGATGGGCATGCTGACGTCCCTGGGCATTGAGAAAGGCAAGCCCTTCACGCCAGACGCTACTGCCAAGCGAGCGATGCGCCAGGCCGCTATCGACGCCTGGTTCTTCCTGCAGCATTGGTTCGACACCGAGATGGTAAAGCGTGTCTACTGGCCAGACCGTCACTATGTTTCTTTGCTACAGAGCGATGCCAACCGAAAGTTCACCTTCACCTATGATGACCGCATCGACCTGATCGAACGCGCCGCCGAGTACTTCTGGTGCACCTATATGCCAAAGGTGCTCACCGATGCACCGGCGACGCAGTATCTGATTGCGCTCTCGGACAAGGACGGCAAGATGCTCGAAGCGGGCAAGCTCTACAAGCTGAACGTCCCGCCAGACATGCCCGTCAAGCAGTTCTGGGCGCTGACCGTCTACGATCGCGCCACTTTCTCGTTCATCTACAGCGACACCAATCGTACAACGCTGTCTTCGTACGATCTCGACAAGATGAAGCGAAACTCCGATGGCGGCGTGACCCTCTACGTGGGACCGAAGCCGCCGGCAGGACTGGAATCGAACTGGATACCGACCGAGGGCAAACGGCCCATGCCCACGATGCGCTTCTATGGTGCGACGGAGGCCCTGAACAAGAAGACCTTCAAGCTGCCGGACTTTGAAGTCGTCAACAGCTAGGTGCCTCAGCCCGATGTCGCCGCACGAGGAACGGGCCGCAGTTGAACTGCGGCCCGTTCACATTCAATCAGCGGCCGGCATTGAACGCCGTTACTTCCCCACGCGATCCATCTGCGGCAATTTCCACGCGCCGGAAATGACCTCCTCCTTCGGTTGATAGATGCGCAGGATCGCGTAGAAGGGGCCGCTCGGCGACGGCAACCAGTTGGTGCCCTCCGCCGGCTTGCGCGGCGACACGGTAACCGAGAAGCTGCCGTCGCCGTTCTTGCGGATGCCCGGCGTATCACTGCCGAACTTGTAGCGGTTCAGCGGATTCTCGATCAGCATCTTGGTCTTGGCGTCGTAGATCGTCAGCGACCAGAAGGCGTTGTTGGGCGGCTCGCCCGAGAACTTGACAACATAGTCATTGGCGCCATCGAGCGGTTTGCTGTCGCTGTCCGTATAGCGGATCGGATAGACGGCCTCTTTCTCGCCCTGCCCTCCAAGGTACGGGCCAGCCACGACCGCCCGCAGTGGGTAGTCATACCCGAAGCTGTCCATCCCTCGCACATAGTTCCACCCCTGCCGGACTTGCGAAGCCTGGGACACCGCGGAGACCGGAATGAAGGGGCCATCATTGATGGCGCGAAGCAGGCCCTTGCGCTGATTCTCGGTGAGCTTGCCTGGATCGAATCCCTTGGCCGTCATGCCGATCCGCGAAAACTGCTCGGCAAGCGCCTTGTCTTCCGTGCGGACGGGGTTGTCCTTCAGGGCTGCGGCCAGCTGACGATAGAAACCAAGCGGATCGCTGCCAATGTCTGGCAGCGGTGCCAGCATTGCACTGGGGGCCTGCCAGTTTTTCTGACCCAGCGCCGATAGCGGCCGAAGATCAAAAGCATCCTGGAGCGCGTGGATCTTCTTCATGTCCTCGCCAGCCGATACGCGCATGCGGCCCCAGAGCCAGACCTTGTTCGTCGCCACGTCCAGCCGCTTGACGCCTGCCGGCAGCCTTCCCTTCCATCCGGGTGGCACCAGCGCGTATCGCGCAGCCTTCGTTCCGGTGGTGCGGCGGCCAATGTAGTGCTGCAGTTCCTGCCACATATTGAAGACATCCACGACGTAGTAGCGGTTGCCCACCTCCGGGACGGACAGGATGTAAGGCCCGCTGGACAGGTCGACCACCGCGCTCAGGTACGTGGTGTCATTGTTCGCCGTGGGCATGTCCAACGCGGACGGCGTCGCCAGTTCGCGCGCCCAGCCGATGCGGTTCAACGGGGCGCGATAGCTCGTAGCCGGCTTTGGATTGGGTACATCGGTATATTCACGCGCCACGCGTTCCATCCGGACGAGCGGATAGCCCCAGACGTAGGCCGACAGGCCAAGCTGGTAGGCGTCGTATTCCTCACCCTTTGCAACGTTCTCCGGCGTGCCTGCGGTTTCCAGCAGTGGGTCCGGCCAGTCCTTTGCGACGGCCGCCGGCGCGGATGCGCTCGCCACGACGCCTATCACAAGACTCGCCAGAATATTTCGCGCAACGGTCATCGCGTTCTCCATGATTTGGACTTTGCATGAGTGGGGCCAGGTGCGTATCCGCGTCCGCCCGATTCAAGAGGCGCCAATGGACTGGAGCCGGCGCGCGGTGCACTGACATGACGCCGGATATCGTGCAGCAATCCGTTCGGCCGGTGACTACCCGATCAAAGAATTCATATCGGTTCCTGAAACATCTAAAAAGACACAGGAACAGGCGCCGTCCTCACCATGAAAATGGACCACGAGGCCAACAGCCCCCGTGGTCCCGGAAACTCCCCGCCAGCGCCAGCAACGCCCTTGGGGAAGCGGAGAAATCGTTCCCCGTCAGAACTTGTGCCGCACGCCCATGGCCACGCCAAGCATCGAGTTCTGGCCGTTGGCCAACGCGTAGCTTGTCCCCAGCGACAGCGAGGTGGCGTAGACGTTGGCCACCGAATCGAGCGTCAGGCCGGCATTCTTCGCATAGGCCGCCGTCAGGTACACGTCGGTCCGCTTGGAGAATGCGTAGTCGGAAATCAGTGCGATCTGCCACGGATTGGCCAACTGGGTATTGCCGTACAGGTTCTTGAGGTTGTCGTAGTTGTATTCGACCGACAGTGAAATGGCCTGGGTGGCCTGATAGGTCGCGCCCGCCCAGTAGTAGTCGTCGCGCTGGATCAGGTTACCGGCCTGGCCCTTGTTCTGGCCCCAACGGTATCCGCCCATGATCTTGAGTGTCGGGCCGAATGCATAGCTGCCGGCGACCGACGCCTTCTTGACCGTACCGATACCCGAGGCGATCGTGGGATTGAACTGGTCATAGCCCGCCGTCACGGCGAACGGCCCCGTGCCATAGACCAGTGCCGCACCATACGCCGAGTCACGCCGGAACTGCCCAGGCACCTCACCATTGCCGCCGATAGGTGTGGCCACGCCCACCGTCGCCGGCAGGGCCAGGCCGGTGCCGAACGACCAGTGCGCCAGCGCGGTCACCGGGCCGAACTGGCCCGTGTACTTCACCGTGTTGTCCTCACGGAAATTGGCCCCCGCCATAAAGGCGACGGGCTCGTATTGCGTGGCATAGGCCATCGGCACGAAGTTGGCGAGCGCCTCGAACATGGAGGTGTACTGCCGGCCCAACGTCACCTGGCCATATGGCGACGCCAAGCCAACGAAAGCCTGCCGTCCGAACAGACGGCCACCCTGCTGCATCGTGCCCGTATCAAGGTTGAAGCCGCTCTCCAGCACAAACAAGGCGGACGTCCCACCGCCCAGCGCTTCCGTACCGCGTATCCCCCAGCGCGATCCGGCATAGCCGCCGGAGTCCATGCGAACCACGTCATGCGACGGCCCCGGATTGAAGCCATTGCCAGCCGTCGGCACGACGCCGACATGGTTGGCATACTCGACGTTCATATCCGCCACGCCATATAGCGTCACGCTCGACTGTGCGTGCGCGCCTCCCGTACCTGCCAGCATCGCTGCCAGCGCAATCATTGACTTCCTCACTCCTGTCTCCCCATTTTTGGGTTGTTGATCGCCGCCGCCCGTTACATCAGACGTGACGGCATTGACGGGCATCTGAATGCCCGGGTGCTACAACTCTTGCCTGACGAGTTGGTTTGATCGGTCCACGTCAGCCTGCGGCCGATCGTGCGCCACGCCCCGAGGTACGGGTTGCCGTTTCCCGTCCGCGCAGCACGCGTAGCGATTTCTCCGGGTTGATCGCCAGGGCGCCCAGGATGCCGCCCACCACCATCAGCGCGCCGCAGAAAGCAAAGCCGGCCTGATAGCCTGCGGCGCCAGCAATGCCCTCGATGAAGAACGCCGATACCAGCGGTGCCA
Source organism: Cupriavidus sp. HMR-1 (assembly GCF_000319775.1). Taxonomy (NCBI): domain Bacteria; kingdom Pseudomonadati; phylum Pseudomonadota; class Betaproteobacteria; order Burkholderiales; family Burkholderiaceae; genus Cupriavidus; species Cupriavidus sp. HMR-1. The sequence goes on along the minus strand of NZ_ANKP01000021.1, from coordinate 97,029 downwards.
GCACGCCCGCAACGGAAGCGATGGAGTTGTCGATGGCGAGGATGGCGCCACGCTGCGCCCCGGGCGTTACTTCCGCGAGCATGGCGGGGCCCAATGAATAGATCGTCGGGGAAACGCCGACGGCCACGCCGATCAGCGCCACGCGCCAGATCGGCGCAAGGTCCGTCGCCCACAGGGCGATAAACGCGCCCCCTGCCAGCAACAGCGTGGCGGCGGAGAAGAAGCCGCGGGCGGCGCGCGATGTCACACCGCGCTTGAGCATCCGCTGGGCGAGCCAGCAACAGCCGATGACTGTTGGCATGCTGATCGCGACGATCACCGCATACAGGCGCCCCGCCTGGATGCCCGAGTAGCCGAGCCCTCGCTCCAGATAGGCTGGCAGCCATGTCAGCGTCAACGCGAGACCCCAGTAGGCAACGAAATGCAGCAGGAAGCAGGCGATCACGGTGGGATCCGAGAGCAGCCGTGCATAGGGCAAACGGTCTTCAGCTCCCGCGGAAGTCCCGTTGGAGTGCCTTGTATCGATGCGTCCCTCGCGGCCAAGCGCCAGCCACAGCAATGCCCAGATCAGGCCGACAGCAGACAGCACGTAGAAATTCGCCCGCCAGCCCCAATGCAGCGTGATCTGCGGAATCGCAATACCGGCAATCAGCAGCCCAACACTGCCGCCTTGCGAGAAGAACGCCACCGGCACGTTGCGCCGATCGTCGGGAAACCATTTGTAGGCCGCATGCACGGCCACGGGGAACGCCGGACCTTCTGCAATGCCCAGCAGTACGCGCGACAGGATCAGCACGGCCAGGCTCGTCGACATCGCCAGCGGAATCTGGAACACCGACCATGCCAGCGCCATGACCAGCAGCATCGTCGTCGTGGCGACGCGATTGGCCATGAAGCCGCCCGCGATGCCTGCGACGGCAAACACCCAGAAGAAGCTGCTGGCCACAAGCCCGAATTGCGAAGGCGTCAGCTGCAGCGACTCCATCATGGGCACGGCCAGCAGACCGATAACGATCTTGTCCAGGAAGTTCACCACCATGAACAGGAACAGCAGGACCGCCGTTCGCCACGCTCGCGCGGGCTCGTAGATAGGGCTCATGTTGTCTCCGAGATATTAGGTTGGGATGCAGTGGCCGTCTTGACGCGGCCTGTTATCGCTGAATGCGCCCCGATCGCGTGGCACGGATGCCGGGATTGCTGCCGTTTTTTCGGTCCGGATTAGCTACGGGCGGCGTCAAGAATCATGTCGGCCGCCTTCTCGCCGATCATGATTGACGCCGCATTGGTGTTCGACGAACACATGGTCGGCATGATGGAAGAATCCACAACGCGCAAGCGAGCCACGCCGTGCACGCGGAGCTGACTGTCCACCACGGACATTGGATCGTTGCCCATCTTGCAGGTGCCGATCGGATGCCAGGACGTTTGCCCCGAAGCCTTGATGTAGTCCAGCAGACCCGTGTCATCGCGCACATCGGCCCCGGGCCGGGTCTCGCGCGCCACGTAGCCAGAAAGCCCCTGCTGCTGCGATACCTTGCGCGATAGCCGCAGCGCGTCCAGCATCGCCTGCCTGTCGCCTTCGGTATCGAGATAGCGCGGCTCGATCACGGGCGCCTCATGCGGATCGGTGCTTCGGATATGGAGATGACCGCGCGACTCTGGCCGCAACTGGAAGAAGCCCACCGCGAAACCGGGGAACGGATCGAGTCCGAAGCCCCTTCCGGCGTAGCGGTCGGCGCCGGTCAGGTGGTGAAGCTGGATCTTGACCGCCGGCCGGTCGGGCAAGCCCGGCGTGCGCGCCAGCGCGTGGACTGTCGCCGACGGCGTGGCCATGATGCCGCGCCGGGTCATCAGATAGCGCATGCCCATCCAGCCCTGCCGCAGCGGGCTTCGCACGATCTCGTTGAGCGTGATCGGCTTTGTGCATTCGAATGTGATGCGTGCCTGCAGGTGGTCGATCAGGTTCTCCCCAACACCGGGCAAATGATGGCGTACCGGGATGCCCAGCGCCTGCAGACGCGCCGCGTCACCGATGCCAGAGAGTTCAAGCAGTTGCGGCGACTTGATCGGGCCCGCACTGAGAATGACTTCACACGTCGCCATGGCGCGGCGCTGAATGCCACCTTGCTCGTACTCCACGCCGACGGCACGCTGTCCATCGAAGAGCACGCGCGTCCCGAGCGCCTCCGTCGCGAGCACAAGATTGGCCTGCGGCCTGCCGCGCAGGTAGCCGACGGCCGTGCTGCAACGCCGGCCGCCACCAGTCGACAGTTGCAGGTAGCTCACGCCCTCATAGACCCCACCGTTGTAGTCGCTGGCCGCCGGAATGCCAGCTTGCTGGCACGCCTGCACGAAGGCATCGCTGAGCGGGTTCGGATGGACCTTCGACACCGACGACACGCTGATCGGCCCGCTACGGCCGCGTGACTCGTCCTGGCCGCACGCTGTGTTCTCCAGGCGCTTGAAGTACGGCAGCAGCGACGCGTAATCCCAGCCCTGGTTGCCGAGCGCGGCCCAATGGTCGAACTCGGCGGGTTCACCGCGCACGAAAATCATGCCGTTCACCGAACTCGAGCCACCGGGCAGCCGGCCGCGCGGCCAGTAGATTTTCTGTCCGGCAAGCTGGGGCTGGGCCTCTGTCTGGAAAGGCCAGACGTAGTCAGGGTTGAGCAACAGCTTGGCAACACCGAGCGGCACCGTCACCCAGAAATCCTTGTCGCGCGGTGCACCGGCTTCGAGCAGCAGCACCTTGCCCCGGCCACGCTCGGCAAGGCGGGAGGCCAGCGTCGCGCCGGACGAGCCGGCACCGACCACGATGTAATCGTACGTATCTGCAACCTGGGAAGTCACGTCATCCCCCTTCAATGCGCGGCGTACCAGACGCCGAGTTGCTCCGCCTCGGCGCCCATGCGCTGGAACTGCCGATCCGGCAACTCCGGCTGCGGCTTCTCGGGGCCGAACTGCGGGGCCTCGGGCTCGGTCTTCAACACGACGAATACGGGCCCCTTGGCGTCGAGCAACGCGGGCATCGCCTGACCAAGCGCTTCCGCGTCGCCAAAACTGTGCGCACTCGCGTAGCCGGCGGCGAGCGCCATGGCGCGGAAATCCACGTCATGACCGCCCGGCACGGGAAGGTTGGAGGCACCGGCGAACTGGGCGCCGTTCTGCACCACAAAGTGGATCAGGTTGGTGGCTCCGGCATCGGCGACGGTGACCAGTCCGCCGAGTTGCATCAGCAGGCTGGCGTCGCCATCGACCACGATCACGCCGTGGCCTGGCCGCGCGAGCGCCAGCCCCAGACCGAGACTCGCGGCGCCGCCCATCAGCGGCACCGAACTCAGGCGGCGTTCGGTCACGCCGAGCATGTCGAAGGCGAACATCGCCCCCATCGTCGCCACGATCACGCGCTCGCCGCGCGCCTGTGCGATTGCCTTGCAGGCTTCCACGATTCGCATGTGCTCTCCTTCAATGCCACGCCACAGGGCGTCCGACGATCAGCGCCGCGGCGCCCCGACGGCTCTGCGCCGCGTCATAGGCGGCCGCCACGGCCTCCAGGTCGGAGGGCTGTTCGAGTTGCCAATACGGCACATCAATGGCGTCCAGCAGCGGTTCCAGCAGGTTGACGACGCGCCGGCGCGACTGCGTGCTCGGCTGGCCGAAGTTGTCTGTCTCCCGGCCGAACTGGCCAATCAGGAAGACGGTAGGAATGCGTGCATCGAGCGCCACGGCGCGGATGGTGTTGACGCATGCGTAGAGACCCTGGTTCTGGATCACCACAAGCGGCCGCTTTCCGGCAATCGTCAGGCCGGCCGCCACGCAGACGGCCTGGTCCTCGTTGCACGTACGGACCAGCTCCATCCCGCCTTCGCCGCGCTCCACGGCCTGATGCAGTGCAAGCTGGACGAAATCCGGCACTGTGACAAAATGGCTGACGCCCGCCCCCCGCAATGCGGCAAGATAGGCGGATGCGCCGATGCCAAGATCCTCGGCCATTGCTGTCTCCTGGATATTTATGAATGTGCCGGCGATTCTAGGAACGCGCCCCTCCGAAATCTGTAAAAAACATGACAGAATCCGTTCGGCCCTCGCACCGCGCCCTCGCCTCCGCCGTACTGAATCGCACAGGCTGGTTCAGCACCTGCAGGCCGGAAACACTAGAAACGCTGCTGGAGGAAGGACAGGTCCAAGTGCTGAAGCGCGGTGAGGTCCTGACCCGCCGGGGAGAGCCGGTGGGGCACCTCTGCCTGATCGTCGATGGCGTGCTGGAAGTCAGCGCCACCACACAGACCGGCAAGCGGCATGTGGCGCGCTATCTGGAGCCGGGCCAGTTGATGAACCTGATCCCGGTGCTGGATGAGCAAGGTGCCATCCATGACGCCGTGGCTCACGAAGAGACCGTTGTCCTGCTGCTCGGCAAGACGTTGGTCCAGCGCACCCTGGCCAGCGAGCCCGGGCTGGCGCTGGCGCTCATGCGACTGCTTTGCCTGCGCTCCCGCCTCACCTACCTGAATCTTGCCGAGAGTTCGCTAGCCACGCTGCGCGCGCGCTGTGCGCGTACGTTGCTCCATATGGTTGACCCGTACGGCATGCCACGGACAGACGGGGTGTCGATTTCCCTGAAGCTGTCCCAGGATGAATTTGCCGACATGGTGGGCCGCTCGCGGCCCATCGTGAACAAGGAACTCAAGCAACTCGAACGCGACGGCATCATCCGCATCACCTATTCGCATTTCCTGATTCTCGACTTGGCGGCGTTGAGCGCGATCGCTACAGAAATGTGAGAGCGGCTTCCAGCGATAGCGATGGATCGCGAGTGACTGAATTCAGCGGCGGAACCGCCATTCCGTGACCTGCTTGCGAACGGCGGCGACGGGTTGCGGAGCGCGGGCTCGACAGGCGCTTTCCGGCCAGCCCCTGTCGCTCAAGACAGCCCATTCCACGGACCGAAATCGGCTCTACTTCAGCCTTCCATCTGTCGCCATGCGTAGTCGAGCCGGGCCGGTGAATAAGAAAGAACTCGCTGGGAATGGCGAGCCTTGTCTGCGCTACCAGTGCTCGAATCCAGAAGCGATCTCACGTGACACTCAATGTGCGACGGTGGCTGCTGCATGACCATCCAGTCGCGAGCAATGTTCGATAGCTTCAATCGTCGCTCGCCGAAGGCGGTCGCCCGTCGAGATCTTCGACGCGGCGGGCGCTGCTGCCGCACTTGCCGCTCTGGCAATACGTGCCGATCTTGCCAGCAGCGCATCGGCGTCGAACCGGTGGTGCCTCCCGAACTGCGCATGCTTTTGCGTGAGGCGGGCTAACTGGTCACGCAGCCAAACGTCGCCGCGATCTGCGAATGCACCTGGCTGGATCAAACGAATGGACATGACGGACTCCCCTTGCGTCCAGCCAGGGCCGCTGCGCGCCTGACTCGTGGAAGCGAGACGTGGTATGTCCCGCCTGGAATGAAGAGTAGTGATCCGCCTTCGATGGCGCTCTCTGTTTCTTGCGCTAGAAAATGCTCAACGCCTTGCGGTGCCATTTTTAACTTCAGCAGGAACACCAAAGTCAGATCAAGGCGGTAGTCGCCACGCGCACTGCACTACAAAAAAGTCCTCGAGTTGCGCGGCGTGTGTCGTAGAACCCCTCCGAACTTCGTCGCAAGAACCGGAGTTTTGAATCGCGACACGTTGTCTACGCTTTCGCTCAGATCATCGAGCGGTTTCGTTGATCTTCCGAAACTATCTGAGAGGATTCCAAATGAGCAAAGAAGACGACAACAAGGCCGTCGTCGGCCGGTGGTTCACCGAATTCTGGGGGAAGAATCCCAATCTTGCGGTCATCGACGAAATCGCCGCGCCCGACATGCTGCTTCACTATTCGCTGCATGAGCCCCGTCGCGGCCGCGCGGACATCAGGGTGTTCATGACCGACTTCCGCAAGGCGTTCCCCGACCTCAACTTCTGGGGCACTGCCGACCTGATCGCGGAAGGCGACTACGTGATTGGCCAATGGGAAGGTGGTGGCACGCACACCGGCCCGGCGCACGATGACTTCCTGATCGGTGGCCTGCCTGCTGCAACTGGACGCAAGATGCACTTCACCGGCACCACGGTACTGAAGGTGATCGACGGCAAGATCGTGGAGGAGCGCGGACTGGACGATGGCGTTACCGCGCTGACGCAACTCGGTCTCATCAAGGCCACCACAAAGAACGGCGACGCTTGATGAGCACTCAATGAGGCATGTCGTTCCGCGCCTGTCTGGTGCGGAACGACACTCCCAATCGGCACAAGTAGGCCCGCAATGCTTGCGGGCCTACTTCATTTGCGAGCACGTATTCTATTTGCGCGATCTTCCGAATTACACCGCAGGAAACGGAGCGTAGTGAATCAAGTTCGGCAGTACATTTGGATTACCTTCGCTTTGTGAGGCGGGCGGCATTCCATCAACACCAGCCTCTCATGGCTGGCGCTCTTGTTTGCTTTACCCCTACTTCGATGGATCTGCACCATGACTAAGACTGCAAGCCCCGACCCTGTTGCGCAATCACTGCTGGCTTGGGTGACGGCGGTGAAGCAGGGCTTACCGCCGCAGGATGTCTCCACGTCGCGCCTTGATGGAATGCGACTTGAAGACTTCGTGTTGCGTCTTCTCGATTTGGACATCGAGCAGGCCGCGAGATTGGATGTCCTGGCGGATTCCGGCTCACCATTCGAGCGAAGCCCGATACGCTTCTACGAAACGTTGCAGCAGGCTATTCCATGACACCCGAGGCCTACGACTGGATAAGCATCGGGAGTTCGCTCGATGCTTATGGAAACGCCGTGCTGCCTGGCCTTCTTACGGTGGAGCAATGCGATGCACTCGCGGCACTCTACCCCACTGAGAAAGGCTACCGCACACGGATCGTCATGGCTCGTCATGGATTCGGGCGCGGCGAGTACAAGTACTTCGCTTATCCGTTACCGCCGCTGCTCGAACAGCTACGCCACGCGCTGTACCGCCGGCTAGCGCCGATTGCCAATCGCTGGAATCTGCAGTTGGGCATCGACGTGCAATACCCGGATGATCTGGCCGCCTTCCTGCAGCGGTGCCACCAGGCGGGCCAGACCCGGCCGACACCGCTGATCCTTCAGTACGGTGAGGGCGACTACAACTGTCTTCACCAGGACCTATACGGCGAGCACGTTTTCCCGCTGCAGGTGGCCATCCTGCTGTCGGAGCCCGGCAAGGATTTCGCTGGCGGCGAGTTCGTCATGACAGAGCGTTCCACAAAAGGCCAGCGCGCGGATGTGGTTTTGCTGCGTAAGGGTGACGCGGTGGCATTCACCGTGAATCAACGGCCTGCGATGGGACGGGGTGGCGCTCGCAAAGTCTCCATGCGGCATGGCGTCAGCCGCATTCTCAGGGGCAAGCGTCACACTGTGGGGCTGATCTTTCACGATGCGAGGTGAGCATGGAAACGCTCGAACTCTTTGAGGGAACAGCGGAGCACCACCGCCTCGGTCCTGCCGCAGTGGTGCTACGCGGCTTCGCGCTGCCTTATGTGCCAGATCTGACGACAGCGTTTCCTCCCGCCGTGGCTTCACTAGAGGGGTGGTAGCAGCAGCCGAGGTTTCCTATGAACATAAGTTCCGCAGAACTGCCGAGCCAGTTGGCTGACGCGCGCAGCCAAGTCGAAGCCTATTGTCAGTCGTTGGTTGATACCGGCGAAGCGCGATGGCGGATCAACAATGACGGTGATACCGAGCTGCATCTGGAAGGTGGCGAGGCTTACCTCTTTGGCAAGTTCGGCGTGACGCGGCTGAAGTGATCCACGAACGAGCCATTCGACTCATTCAACAAGGAGCGCATCATGAAGATGCTTCTCAGCCAACTGGATTCGCCGCTGGGCGTCATGCTGCTCGTGACCGATGCGCAGCAGGTCGTGCGTGCGCTCGACTTTGCCGACCACAAGGCACGGCTGCATCGCGGTCTGCGCGAGCACTATGGCGAGGTGGAACTGACTGAGATCCCTGCCCCGGCCGAGATTGCCGATGCACTCGCCCGCTACTTCCATGGCGAGCTGGAGGCGATGAAGGTGTTGCGGACTGCGACGTCTGGTTCGGAATTGCAGCGCCGGGTCTGGGCCGCGCTGCGCCGCATCCCTGTGGGCACGACCACGACCTACGGCAAGCTAGCCAAGGAACTGGGTTTCGACGACCCGCGCGCGGCCATCGAGATCGGCGCGGCCAATGGCGCCAATCCGATCGCCATCATCGTGCCGTGCCACCGCGTCATTGCGAGCAATGGCGACCTCAAGGGCTATGCCTGGGGCCTGCACCGCAAGCGCTGGCTGCTGGAGCATGAGAACGCGATGGTGGCAAAGAAGATGCAGCCCCAGGCGCAGACCGCCATGCTGCCGGGGTTTTGATCTTGAGCGAAATTCATGCGAAGACTATTGCCGCCGACCTGTCACCGCGTGCCTACCACCGGGCCGCCAAGTTCCTGTCCGAGTTGGACGACTGGGCTCTCCACATTGCCGCCATCGGACCATGTCGCCATGAGGCCAAGCCTGCACGCGAGCCCTATGAGGCGCTGGTGCGCGCAATTGCCTATCAGCAACTGCACGCCAAGGCCGGAGATGCCATCCTGGGGCGCCTGCTGGCGCTCTACCCAGGCGTGTCTTTCCCGGCGCCTGAGCAGTTGCTGGCCAGCGCCCCTGAATTGCAGCGCGCCTGCGGCTTCTCGGCAGAAAAGCTGGCCACCATTCGGCGGATTGCCCAGGCTACAGTCGATGGCGTTGTGCCGAACCTCGAAGAGGCCCGGCGTCTGCCTGATACTGTGCTGATCGAACGCCTGACGTCCCTGCGAGGCGTAGGGCGTTGGACGGTCGAAATGTTCCTGATCTATTCGCTGGAGCGCTCCGACGTCCTGCCAGTGGACGACTTCGGCGTGCGGGAGGGTTATGGACGCCTGAAGGGCCTGGAGAAGGCCCACACGCCGCGCCAGATGCGCGAGATCGGTGAGGCTTGGAGCCCTTTCCGGACGGTGGCCGCGTGGTATCTGTGGCACCTGCCCCGTCGATAGATATCGGCCGCAAGAATCGGAGTGCTTGCGACGGAAAGCCCGCGTACTCTGGCTGTGTGATTGATGATGACGAGACTTCTGCCATGAAGACGACCATTGCCTACGAAACGGAAGACGATCGCTGGACGGCCGTACAGGCGCGCGATGCTGGCGCCGACGGCCATTTCGTCTACGCCGTGCGCACCACGGGCGTGTACTGTCAGCCAAGTTCGTCGGCACGGCTGCCCAAGCGCGAGAACGTGGAATTCTTCGACTCGGCCGAAATCGCCGAGGCTGCGGGCTACCGCAGCAGCCGCCGTGCTCATGCTGACCAGACCAGTGCGGCAGCCGAGCGCGCTGCATTGGTGGCCCGTGCCTGCCGCATGATTGAAGCATCGGAGACGCCCCCTCAGCTTGATGATCTGGCGACTGCAATCGGCATGAGTCCGTTTCACTTCCATCGGCTCTTCAAGGCTGAAACTGGCTTGACGCCCAAGGCCTACAGCTCGGCCTATCGCGCCCGCAAGCTGCGCGAAGAACTGAGCAGCCCGGATGCGTCCATCACGAACGCTATCTACGACAGCGGGTTCAATTCAAACAGCCGGTTCTACGAAGCCTCCGACCAGTTGCTGGGCATGCGCGCGCGGGATTATCGCTCCGGTGGTGTCGGTGCCGTCATCCGTTTCGCCGTGGGCCAGTGTTCCCTGGGCGCCATTCTGGTTGCGCAGAGCCAGCGCGGCATCTGTGCAATCCTGCTGGGCGACGATCCCGACCGACTGGTGCGCGACCTCCAAGACCAATTCCGCAAGGCCGAGATCGTCGGCTGCGACGGTGAATTCGAGCAGTTGATTGCCCAGGTGGTGGGCTTTATCGAAGCGCCTGCGATGGGATTGCACCTGCCGTTGGACGTGCAGGGCACCGCCTTCCAGGAGCGCGTCTGGCGCGCGCTGCGCGAGATCCCGCCGGGTACGACCGTGAGCTATGCCGAGATCGCCGAGCGCATCGGCTCACCCAAGGCGGTACGCGCCGTGGCCCAGGCGTGTGCCACGAATCACATCGCCGTGGCTATTCCCTGCCACCGCGTCGTGCGGCGTGATGGCGATCTGGCCGGCTACCGCTGGGGCGTGGATCGCAAGCGCGAACTGCTGCGCCGCGAAACCCAGGTTTGATGGAAAGGTGTCCCATGACTGCGTTCGACGCAACCCTCGATCGCCTGAATTGGGTGGACATCGGCCTGCAACTCGATGCCGAAGGCTATGCCGTGCTGCCCGGCCTGTTAGACGCCAACGCGGCGTGCGATCTGGCGCTGCTGACCTCTGCGTCTGGTGCCGAACGTGTGGCGTTGGCATCCAGCGGCCTCGGGCGCGGTGAATTGCTGGTCTTCGGCTCGGACCTGCCGGCGCCTCTGGAGCAGTGGCGCACCGCCCTCTATCGTCGTCTGGTTATCGTTGCCAACCGTTGGAACGAGACCCTGGGCGTCGATCATCGCTATCCGGCCGAACTGGAAGACTTCTTGCGGCGCAATCGGAAGGCAGGCCAGACGCGGGGGCAATCCCACCTCAGTCGGCTCGGCGTCGACGATCATGTATCGCTGCATCAGCGCAATGAAGGCGAGCAGGTGTTTCCCATGCAGATCGTCGCGGTGCTGTCCGAGCCGGGCGTCGATTTCCAGGGGGGCGAGTTCGTGATGACTGAGCAGCGCCCACGCATGCAGTCGCGCCCGGCAGTGTTGCCGCTCAGGATCGGCGATGCGGCTGTCATCGCCACGGCGGAACGCCCCTTCAAGGGTACCAAGGGCTACTATCGCGTCAATCTCAAGCACGCCATCAGCCGCGTCCGCAAAGGCGAGCGCATTGGACTGGAACTGTCGTTCCACGATGCACCGTGATGCAGAAGGGACACCGCACATGCCGACACCGGACAAGACATTCATGCTGATGGGGCCAGATGGCAAGCCGTACTCCAGCGCCATGCCCGGCATCTTCGGAGGCCATCGAGGCCGCAAGTTATACGGGCGCATGGACTGCCGTGCCGCGCTGCAGGCGATTGCCCTTGGCGCGTATGTGAAGCACCGCGTTTTCTTTGCCGACGAGGCCACGGCCATCGCCGCCGGCTACAGACCGTGCGCCGTTTGCATGCCCCAGGAATACGCGGCCTGGAAGAAGAACCAGCCTACCAGGCCCTCGGGCAGCACCCGAAAGGAGGCACGCTCATGAGCGCGCTACTCCCCAGCTTTGCAAGTGCGGACAACCTCATGCCGCACGACCTACCCGAAGCCCGGATTGCCGCATCAGACTGTACTGAGACAACGAGAAGCGTGCTCCCTGGCACGCAAGGCACTTTGCATGCTCTCGCCCCATCGGCAGATGGAAAGAGCACCGTCGGACGTGTTGCTGCAGTGGCGTGCGCGTAAGGGCACCACGCCTTCGCTCCGTGGTCTCAAGACACTCGACGAGCACTATGTCACCCCGGCCTCCCTCGCCAAGAGCACAAGGCATCGACACGCCATTTTGATGAATCCGGCATTGCCTTCTCATCTCAATAGCGAGATGGCGCACGAAACTCGCGAAGGGCCAATCCCACAGGAGGGCGTTGTCACGTTGGCGCACTTGGGCCGTAATGAGGTGAGGAGTGAACCACCGCTTCATGCGGCAGACGGAACTTGGGTGACTTCGATAGGCCAACGTGACAGTGCCGAACGATGCGCTTCGCGCCTACGCCAAGTCGAAGCCGATGCTGCCTCGATAAAATTTTTCCGCACATGTGTCGCCACAGATAGTTGGCAACATCTGCGCCCTACAAATTCCTGACGCATCTTGTACCCTGAAAGGGCTGCACTCCTGCAGTCGGAGGTACATGTGATGAAGAACAATCGAATGCTAGCAGTGGCATGCGGCACATTCATTGTGGCGCTGAGTGCCGCGCATGCGCAGCCTACGCAAGCCCCGGATTCGGGGGCGAATCCGTCTTACTCAAATAGCCAAGGGAAGTTCGATCCGTATACCCAAGGCGCAAATGCTGATAGCACCAAGTCCAACCTCAGTCCTTCGGCCACGCCTAGCAGCCCGATGGATCCCTCGATGCCAATGCAAGGCACGAGCCAGGTGAACCCATATCCCCAGGGCGTACAACAGGATCCGCAGTTCAACCCGGGCGGCCATGTGTACGACGTTCGTAATCCGTACTTCATGGGCGGCTAGACGGCACTGTCACGTTGGCGAGGTCGCGTAAGATGGGGCGATGAAGAAGACATCGCTCTATCACGGCCACCGCTTTCCGGCAGTGGTCATCAGTTGCGCGGTACGCTGAACCTTCCGCTTCCACCTGAGCCTGCGCGACATCGAGGAATTGCTGTTCGAGCGTGGCGTAGTCGTGAGCTACGAGACGACCCGCCGCTGCTGCGACAAGTTCGGCGGCAACTTTCCCCATCGAGTCACGGCAGTGCGGCGCCGGCCTGGCAACACGTGGCACCTCGATGAACGCCCTCAAAAGACACGAGGTTTCGATACACCGGCAGAACGACTCCATCAAACCGTTGCGTTGACCGGTTGAATCCGCAGTCGGAAGCGCTCCCCCACCAAGTCCCCATGCCCGAGTCCGCCCATCCGTGGGCATTTGATTGCATGCCATTCGAGGCCCTGTCAGCGGCGCTACAGGTGCGCGCCCGACGCAGAGATGAACAGGTTCAGCCCCAATCGTTCTGACAGGAAGCGCATGACAAGCTGCCCACGCACGCTGTTGCCGGCGGCATCCAGTGGCGGCGAAAAGGTCGCGACCGCGCCCTTGCCGGGGGCGATCGTTAGTATGCCGCCGCTCACGCCGCTCTTTCCGGGCAGGCCCACATCATAGAGCCAGCTCCCTGATCGCTCGTAAAGCCCTGCCGTCGCCATGACCGCCAGTACTCGCTGGCAAGTCGCGGCGCTCACAACCTGCTCGCCTGTGAGCGGATGGACACCACCGCCGGCCAAGGTTGCGCCCATGAGTGCGAGGTCCCGCGCACTGACCAGCAATGCGCATTGGCGAGTGTAGACCTCGACGGCCTCATCCGGATCACAGTAGAGACGCCCGTGCCCGCGCAGGAGGTGCGCCAATCCGGCGTTGCGCTGGTTGTTGGCCGCCTCGGACGCGTAGACGTGCTCATCGCACTCCAGCTCGCGGCCGGCGAAGCGAGACAGGCCCTGGCGAACGTGGTGCCAGCGGTCTTCTGCACCAGAGCCGGGTATCAGGCTAGTGGCAGCGATGGCGCCGGCATTGACCAAAGGATTGCTGGTGCCGTCGGCACGCAGTTCCATCGCCATGATGGAGTTGAAAGGCAGCCCTGTAGCGTCTACACCGAGCCGCGCTGCAGCCTCGGCCGCACCGAGGGCCTCGCATACCAGCGCAAACACGAAGGGCTTGGACACGCTCTGGATCGAGAAGGTCTCAGCCGCCTCGCCGACCATGAACGCGTCGCCGCGAGTATTGGCGACACAAATGCCAAAGGCTGACGGGTCCGCCTCGGCCAGGGCCGGAATGTAGTCAGCCAGTTTCCCGCCCGCCTCCTCCCGAAAGTTCTCATAGGCCGCTTCGACCAGCGAGCGGATCTCGTCCGGCCCCGGCAGAGTGCCAGTGGAGACGAAGCGTGCTGTTGGGGCGGATGACGAGTTCATGCCTTGGCCAACGGATATGAGATGAAGCGGGTGGGTTGAATAAGTCCCGGTTTGATCATGTCTCGTCCCCCTTTTCAACACTGCCTTTTGTCAGGCGTGCGCCACCATGTGGCTGCTCTCGGAATCGCGAACGCCCTTGGAATCCCTACGACTCTCGACGCAACGGCGAATTTTTTCACGCAACGCGTAGGCGTTCGGGATGCCATACAAGTGGATGACTGGCGAAGCGCCATTCGAACTCACAATCACTATGTTGGCCAGTTTAAGCAGCCACAGGAGCAACGGCTGCGTCAGTTGAATGTCCCGCACAAGGGACAACTCCACTTCATCGAGTTTCATCGACATGATGCCACTACGTACCGTCACGCGCTTAGTGGTTACCTCTATCCTGGTCGTCTGAACTTTCAGGTAACTAAGCGCTGCAAGGATGACGGCCGCAGGTATGAGAAACGGTATGAAGCACATTACGACGCAAAGCACAAAGACAGGAAGGTTTGCGGCCTGCGACGGGCGTCCAGACCACAAGAGCGATTCGTTGGACATTTGAACTCCGTAATTTCAGAAGGGGGCTGCGGCGCGCGAAGCTTCAGCGCCCGCAGAACTCACTCTGAAAGTAGGCGTAACGCGGGCGCACGACTTTTCCTGAGCCGCCCCCGACTTTGCATTCGGCGCCATTTGGCGACGAGTGTGCCCTGGCATCCACACTACCGATACCGCGCAGCCGCGAGGGGTGAAGCCATCAGCACGTTGGTCGCAAGTGCCACTAAGCTCCACCACCTCGAAGAAGAGAACGACGATCCCATCCAACAAGACCTGGAAACAGCCCCCCACCCGAAACGGGTTGCGCTACCCGCGATCCGTGCCGAGTGGGTGTCCTCTTTCTATAATCTGCCGAGCCCTCACCGGGACACACGTTTCTTGTCGGTGCCACCTGGAGAATCTGCCGTCATGCCATCCGCAACGGGCGTGCCGCACAAGCAGCCGTACACGCCGCCCCTCTCGCCAGGCAAGCTTGCCCCGCCCCGCAGCGCTCGCCCGCTGATGCCGCGCGACACACTTACCGCGCGTTTGACTGCAGCGCGCGGCCTGCGATGCGTGGCCATCGAGGGGCCCGCCGGCAGCGCCAAGACCAGCAGTCTTGTCGCCTGGCGTCAGTCACTGCTGGCATTGGACTATGACGTCGCATGGCTTTCGTTGGCGGCGGAGGACGATGATCCCGCCAGCTTCTTCGAGGCATTGCTCGCAAGCCTTTCCACGATCGACCCAGCCCTTGTCGGCAACGCCCAGCTACTGACCGGGCCTGACGCTACGCCCAGCGCTGCCGAGCACTTTGTTATCGCGGTCGTTCGTGCCATCGCCGAGCACGGTCGCCAACTCGTGCTGATGCTCGACGATACCCACCTGCTGCAGGATGCACGCGTGCTGGCGGCCTTGCGCTGGTTGATCGACTATGCGCCGCCGCATTTCCACATCGCCCTGACGTCGCGACATCCGCTGCCGGAGCCCGTCTCGCTGTCGCTTTCCAGGCTGGAGGCCCGTGGGATGGCGGCCAGATTCGATCTGCGCGATCTACGCTTCACGCCCGACGAATCGACCAATTTTCTGCGCGATCAGCTTGGAGCCGTCGAGCCGCAAGATGCAAGCCGGATCCACGAGTTGACCGACGGCTGGCCCGCTGGCCTGCAACTGTTCGCCGTGGACCTTCGCGCCAAACAGGGCGGTGCGTACATACCCGTTCATGTGCGGGACGCCGAAACCTTCGCCAGCTATTTCGAGCGCGAGATACTGGTGCGGCTGGCGCCTCCGGATCTGCAACTCCTCACTTGCCTGTCTGCCTGCGACCGGTTCTGCGGCGCCCTCGGCGCGACGCTGCTCGGCACTCCAGACGACGGCCCCGAGATTGGGCGTCGGCTCGGTGGCCTCGCGCTGGACGGACTCTTCCTGGTCCGCATCGGCGACGCTGCCGGCGACCACACGTGGTATCGCCTGCATCCCCTACTGCGAGAAGTGCTGGAGGCGCGCGGCGCCAGCCTGCCTCCTGTCGAGCGCCGGTCAGTCCATGTTTCCGCCTGGCAATGGTTCGCGGCGAACGGACTCGTGGAGGAAGCCGTCGGCCATGCAGTGCGCGCCGGCGAGCCCGACGTTGCAGCCGACATGGTCGAGCACAGTGCCATCGACCACCTTAAACGCGGCGAACTCAACCGGCTCGCCGGGCTGCTGCGACGACTCCCGTCCGAGACCATCGCCAGCCGGTTCCGACTGGAACTGACGATGGCATATTTGCACATGTATGCCGGCGAAGCCGATGCCCTCGAAGCGAGTCTGCATCGCCTGCAGGTCTGGTCCGACACACCCGACAAGACCTCCGCACACCGACGCTATGCGCTGGCAGTGCTGCGCGGAGGCCTCGCACTCGTGCGCGATGACACCGACGCCGTGGCGGCATTGTTGCCGGAGCTGCATCGCCTGCCACCGGGCAGCGATGACTTCACGCTCACCGCACGCGCCAATATCCTGTCGTGGATGCACATCTATCGCGGCGAGTACGGCGAGGCTCGCGAGGTCATCGAGGATGGGGCACCGTGCGATGGCGCGCCCCGCGGGATTCTTCTCGGTCGTTGCATGGGTGGCATGACCCACGCCGCAGAGGGCGACGTCATGGTCGCCGAGCGAATTTTCCGCGATGTGCTGACAGCGTCCGAGCTACATGGCCGAACCTACGCGGGCGTTGCGTGCATGGCCTCCGCGTTGCTTGGCGAAGCGCAGTACGAACTGAACGACGTGGAATCCGCGGCGCGAATGCTGGTGGCACGTATCGACGTACTGGAACGCATCTCGATCCCCGATACCGTACTGCGCGCGCTGCAGACGCTATCTTGCGCAGAATGGCTTGCCGGCCGCCGCATCGAGGCAATGGCTTATCTCGATCGGCTCGAGCGTTATGCGCTACGGCATCAAACCGACCGCCTGCTGGCGTCGGCGCAATGGCTGCGCGTCCGTTGCTACCTCGAAGCCGGGAACACGGATCGCGCCGCCGCAGTGCTGCAAGCGCTGGAGACACTGGCAGACCGATACCGGGGCGCAACGCGCAGCACCGCATGGGAAGTGCGCGTCTGCGCGGATCTGGCGGCCACGGCGATGCACCTGCATCACCATGATTTCGACAGCGCGCTCGCAAGGCTGACGCCGCTGCATGCCCTCTCGGAGGCTGGCGGCCGCTGGTGCCGGGTTGCCGGATTGCACCTGCTGATGGCGATTGCCGAGAATGGCCGTCGCAATACCCGTGCAGCCCATGATCACCTGCTGTCCGCGCTTCGAATCGGCCATCGCCTCGGGCTTGTTCGCAGCCTGCTGGATGTCTCGCCCCAGGTGGCAGGCTTGCTGGCCAACGTGGCCGGAGACGCCGCTGTCGATCCTGTACTGGCGTTCTACGCCCAACGTCTGACAAATGAGGCCGGGCGCGGCACCGTGCCCGCCGCGCCTGCGGCATCGCACACACCAACCCCCTTCGACGCGCAGCTCAGCGACCGCGAGCGTGAAGTGCTGACGCTACTGACGCATGCCTTGCCAAACAAGAAGATCGCGCGGATGCTCAATGTCTCACTCGACACAGTGAAGTACCACTTGCGCAACGTCTACGCCAAGCTCGGCGTCGCTGGCCGCGATGAGGCGGTGGCTCGGCTGCGTGAGGCCCAGTCGCCACGTCTGGGCTGATTCGCCCTACCCACCTACACCACCGGTGTAGGGATTCTTTCCCTCCCCGCATCCACACTCCCCTCATTGCGGTGCCGAACCGGCGCCGCCAACCAGATTGGGGGAAATCACAGTGGAGATCCAGCGCAGCGTCTATCGCGATGATCATGAGATGTTCCGCGCCACCGCGCGCCGCTTCTTCGAGCGCGAGTGCGCGCCACGGCAGGCAGAATGGGATGCCGCTGGCCAGGCGGGGCGCGATATCTGGTTGAAGGCCGGGCGCGAGGGTCTGCTTTGCGTGACCGTACCGACGGAGTATGGCGGTGGTGGCGGCGACTTCGGTCATGCCTGCGTTCTGGCGGAGGAGTACCACCGTTCGAGCGTATCCGGGCCAAGCTTCTCGGTCCACTCCGACATCACGGCACCGTACATCGTCCGCCTTGGCACCGAGGAACAGAAGCATCGCTGGTTGCCTGAGATTTGCCGCGGCGAAAAGATCCTGGCCATTGCGATGACCGAGCCGGGCACCGGGTCCGACCTGAAGTCCATCCGTACCTCTGCCGTGCGTGACGGTGACGAGTGGGTCATCAACGGCAGCAAGACGTTCATCTCTAACGGGCTGAGCGCCGACTTCATCGTCGTGGTCTGCAAGACCGATCCGGCCGCCGGCGCCAAGGGCGTAAGCCTGATCATGGTCGAAGCGGATCGCGCCGGCTTCCGCCGTGGCCGCAAGCTGGAGAAGGTCGGCCAGCATGCGGCCGACACTGCCGAACTGTTCTTCGACGATGTTCGCGTGCCGGCAAGCAACCTGATTGGCGTGGAGAACCGCGGCTTTATCCACCTGATGGAAGAGCTGCCGCAGGAGCGCCTGATCATCGGCGTCTACAGTGCGGCCCGCCTGGAGCGCCAACTCGAGTTGACACTCGACTACGTGAAGTCCCGGAAGGCTTTCAACCAGACCGTCTGGGACTTCCAGAACACCAAATTCAAGCTCGCCGATATCAAGGCCCAGGCAGTCGCCGTCCGCACGCTGATCGACCACTACATCGGCCAGCACATGGCGCGCAAGCTGACGCTGCAGGAAGCCGCCATCGCCAAGCTGTTCGCCACCGAATCCATGTGGAAATGCGTGGACGAGATGGTCCAGTTGCACGGCGGCTACGGCTACATGCTCGAGTACCCCATTGCCCGCTCGTTCGTCGACATGCGCGTGACGCGCATTTTTGGCGGCACCAGCGAGGTCCTGCGCGAACTTATCGCGCGCAAGCTTTGATCACTAGCGGAGAACAAGCACCATGAGCGAAAAAGTACTGGTTGCTGGCGTTGGGATGATTCCCTTCGCCAAGCCGGGCGCCTGCCTGAGCTATACCGAAATGGGCGCCGAAGCCACACGTCGCGCGCTGGCCGACGCCGGTATCGGCTATGACGACGTGCAACAGGCTTTCGCCGGCTATGTGTACGGCGACTCCACCTGTGGCCAGACCGCGCTGTACGAGGTTGGCATGACCGGCATTCCGATCGTCAACGTCAACAACAATTGCTCGACGGGATCGACCGCCCTCTATCTCGCACGCCAAGCCATTGCCAACGGCGACGCCGATTGCGTGCTTGCGCTCGGCTTCGAGCAGATGCAGTCAGGCGCCCTCAAGTCCCACTGGGACGATCGCCCTGTCACGCGCGCCCGCTTTCAGCCGATCATGCACGGCCTGACCGCCGACATGGCCCACTTGCCGCAGGCGGTACGCACCTTTGCCGGCGCCGGCCGCGAGCACATGCAACGCTATGGCACGAGCCTGGAGACCTTTGCCGCAGTACGCGCCAAGGCGAGCCGCCACGCCGCCAACAATCCGCTGGCGCTGTTCCGCAAGGTGGTGACCACCGAAGACGTGCTGAACGATACCCCGCTGTTGCCCGGGGTGATAACCCGCCTGATGGCATGTCCGCCCACCTGCGGTGGCGCAGCGGCCATCCTCGTATCGGAACGATTCGCCCGCAAGCACGGCCTGCGCACCGACGTGCAGATCCTGGCGCAATCACTCACGACGGATCCGCCTGCCTCGTTCGACCCACCGTCGATGCTGAACTACGTCGGCACGCACATGACCCGCTCGGCGGTCAACAGGGTCTACGAGAAGGCCGGTGTTGGCCCTGAGGATATCGACGTCTGCGAGCTTCACGACTGCTTCGCCCAGAACGAAGTGATCAGCTACGAAGCCCTTGGCTTCTGCCCCGAAGGCGGTGCGGAGAAGTTCGTGCGCGACGGCGATAACACCTATGGCGGCAAGGTGGTGGTGGGCCCGTCCGGCGGGCTCCTTTCGAAGGGGCACCCGCTCGGCGCGACCGGGCTAGCCCAGTGCTTCGAGCTGACGCACCAGTTGCGCGGCACGGCCGAGCAGCGCCAGGTGGAAGGTGCGCGGCTGGCTCTGCAGCACAACCTTGGCCTGGGCGGTGCCTGCGTGGTCACGTTGTACGGCAAGAACTGACTGACATAAATAAGCAAGCAGGAGGAGACAAACATGAAGCCATCGCTGCTCACCCGCTTGTCGGGCCTTGGCCTGGCGTTCGCCATGCTGTTGCCGACGCTGGCAGGCGCCGCCGACAGCTACCCGTCGCGGCCACTGCGCTTTGTCGTCCCGCTCACGCAAGGCAGCGGTTCCGACACCGTCACCCGCTTCGTCGCGGAGCGCACCGCCAAACTGCTGGGACAGCCGGCCGTGGTGGAGAACCGGCCCGGCGCCGACACCATCATCGCCACGCAGAGCGTCCTCACGGCACCGCCCGACGGCTACAGCGTATTGATGATTTCACCCAGCTCGATGGTCATCAATCCGCTCGTGCACGACCGCCTTCCGTACGATCCCAGGCGCGACCTGCGTCCGCTCGCGGCAGCGATTCGCGCCACGTCCGTGCTGGTGACGGGCCCTTCGTCGCCATACAAGACGTTCAGTGACTTTCTGTCCGCCGCAAGGAAAGCCCCGAACTCGGTCAGCCTGGCGAACTACAGCTACCACTACCGGCTCGGCGCGCTGCAAATGCAGCAGATGGCCGGAGTCGAGTTCAACCACGTCCTCTACAAGGGCGCTTCTCAGGCCCAGACCGACGTGATGGGGGGCGCCGTGGACGCGGCACTGCTCGATCTCGGCGGCGCGCTGCCGCTCATTCGCGCCGGCAAGCTGCGCCCGTTGGCTGTCACGACCCGGGCACGCCATCCCGAGCTGCCCAATGTGCCGACAGTAGCCGAAAGTGGTCTGCCCGGTTACGAGCTCACGGTCTGGCTCGGCTTCGCGGTCAGCGCGAAGACGCCGGAGCCTGTCGTCGCCAAGCTCGAGGACGCACTGCTCAAGGCAATCGGGTCTGCAGAGTTCAAGAGCTTCGCCGCACAGACGCTGTACGCCGGCGTACTTGGCATGAGCGGAACGGAGATGAGCCGGATGATCGAGGCCGAGCGCGGGCGCTACGCATCGATCGTCAAGACCTACGACATCAGCGTGCGCTAGTTCACTACGTCAGTCGACGCATCCATCGAAATATTCAGAGAAGCCACCATGCAACAACAGATCTGCAAAGACCGCGTCGTCGTCATCACCGGCGCCGCCCGGGGTATCGGGCGTGAATATGCGCTTGAATTCGCCCGGCAGGGCGCCAAGGTCGTCGTGAACGACCTTGGTGGGAAGAGCGACGGCTCCGGTACTGCCAGTGCGCCTGCGCAGGAAGTGGTCGCCGAGATTGCGGCGATGGGCGGACAAGCCATCGCCAACTTCGACGACGTCGCGGACTGGGAGGGCGCAAGCCGCATGATCCAGACCGCAATCGATCACTTCGGCGGTCTCGACGTGCTGGTCAACAATGCCGGCATCTTGCGTGACCGCACCCTCGCCAACATGACGGAAGACGACTGGGACGCCGTTATTCGAGTGCACCTGCGCGGCACCTTCGCCCCGGCGCGCCACGCGGCCGCGTACTGGCGCGACGAAAGCAAGGCCGGCCGGCAGCGTGCGGCACGGCTCATCAACACCAGTTCGTCGTCGGGACTCTATGCAAATCCGGGGCAGGCCAACTATGCGGCAGCGAAGGCCGGCATCGCATCCATGTCGATCGTCGCCGCACGCGAACTCGGCCGCTATGGCGTAACGGTCAACGCGATCTACCCCACCGCCATGAGCCGGATGACCGAAGCGCTCTTCGCCGCCAATCACTTCAAGCATCTGGACGCCGCGGCCGAGGGCTTTGACCAGTTGAATCCGGCCAATGTCGCGCCTCTGGTCGCCTGGCTTGGGAGCGAGGAGTCCGGGGACATCACCGGCCGGGTATTTGGCGTGCGTGGCGGCCGCATTACTGTGGCCGAAGGGTGGCATGCCGGCCCGCGCATCGAGAAAGCTGGCCGTTGGGATGCGGCTGAACTCGGTGCGCAGATTCCTGCGCTGGTACGCCAGTCCGCGGCCAACGCCGATGTCTCCGGCGAGATTCCGCAGCACTGATCGCGAGCACACGCCATGACGATGACCCCGAAATACCTCGGCGACCACGCCACGCTGACACCCGACAAGCCCGCCGTCATCAACGGCACCACCGGGGATCGGCTCACCTATCGCGAACTGGACGAGCGCTCGAACCGCTTCGCCCAATACCTGTACGCGCTGGGCCTGCGCCGTGGCGACCATTTCGCCATGGTGCTCGAGAACAATATCCGCTGCTTCGAGGTTTGCTGGGCAGCCCTGCGCTCGGGCCTGCTGGTCACGCCGGTCAACCGTTATCTGACCGCGCCGGAAGCGGCCTACATCATCGCGGACAGCGGCGCGCGCGTAGTCGTGACCTCGTGGGCCATGCGCGACCTTGCCGTGCAGCTGGGCGACATCATGCCGGCCAACGTCGAGCGGCTGATGATCGACGGCACCATGCCCGGCTGGCGGAGCTATGAAGACGCCGTCGCCGCGTATCCGGCCGAGCGGCTGGCCGACGAGTGGCTCGGCGCGACGATGGTCTACAGCTCGGGCACTACGGGTCGTCCGAAGGGCATCATCCGCGCGCAGCCCGCCGGCAAGGTCACCGAGGGCTCGGGGTCGGCGCGTCGACCGCAGTTCGACCGCTACGGCTTCGGCGTCGATACCGTTTACCTGTCACCGGCTCCGCTGTACCACACGGCACCGTTGGGCTACGGTCTGGAAACGCAGTTCGGTGGCGGCACCGTCATCTTCATGGAGAAGTTCGACGCCGAAGACGCACTACGCATGATCGAACGTCATCGCGTCACCCATAGCCAGTGGGTGCCGACCATGTTCATTCGCATCCTCAAGCTTGATGACGCCACGCGCGCCGCGTACGACCTGTCGAGCCATCGCGTCGCCATTCATGCCGCCGCGCCATGCCCGCAGGAAACCAAGCGCGACATGATCGAATGGTGGGGGCCGATCCTGCACGAGTACTACGCCGCGACCGAAGGCAACGGGTCGACCAGCCTCGACACGCAGGAATGGCTGGCCCACCCGGGATCGGTCGGCAAGGCACTGCTCGGCAGCATCCGCATCTGCGACGACGATGGCAACGAACTGCCTGCCGGAGAAACCGGCACCGTGTACTTCGAGCGCGAGGCGCTGCCCTTCCACTACCACAACGATCCGGACAAGACACGCGCCGCGCAGCACCCGCGCCATCCGACCTGGACGGCGGTCGGCGATGTCGGGCGCGTGGATGCCGACGGCTATCTGTACCTGACGGATCGGAAGGCGTTCATGATCATCTCTGGCGGCGTGAACATCTATCCTCAGGCGATCGAGGATGCGCTGGTGATTCATCCCAGCGTGGGCGACGCCGCCGTTATCGGCGTGCCAAATCCCGAGATGGGCGAGGAGGTCAAGGCCATCGTGGAACCGGCGGCCGGCATAAGCCCGACCCCGGAACTGGCGGAAGAGCTGCTTGCCTACCTGCGCACGCGGGTAGCGAAATACATGGTTCCGCGCTCGGTCGACTTTATCGACGCAATGCCCCGTCTGCCGACCGGCAAGCTCTACAAGGCCTCGCTGCGCGAACGCTACTGGAAGGCATCATGACGGCCGCGCCGTTCCGCACGCGTCTGACCGACCTGTTCGGCATCCGTCATCCGCTTCTCCTTGGCGGGATGCATCATCTCGGCGAATCCGGTGTGGTGGCGGCGGTTGTCAACGCCGGGGCGATGGGCTTCATCACAGCGCGCTCGTTCGCCACACCCGACGCGCTGCGACGGGATCTGCGCCGTTGCCGCGAACTGACCGGCGGCAGGCCGTTCGGCGTCAACCTGACCCTGGCGCGCCGGGTCGGCCACAACGATGCCGTAAAGGACTGGATTCGCATCGCGCTTGACGAAGGCGTGCGTCATTTCGAAAGCGCCGGCAATTCGCCAGCCGATTTGGTCGCGCCGATCCAGCGTGGCGGCGGCGTACTGATCCACAAGTGCCCGAGTGTGCGTCACGCGTTGTCAGCCGAGCGGCTTGGCGTGGACGCCGTGGCGCTGGTGGGCCTCGAGGAAGGTGGCCATCCTGGCGCCAACAAGCTGTCCGCCTTCGTCAATGGTGCGTTTGCGCTGGACCGCGTGCGCGTGCCGCTGGTGATTGGTGGCGGCATCGGCAGTGGCCGCCAGATCGCCGCCGCGCTGGCGATGGGCGCCGACGGCGTGGTGATGGGGAGCCGTTTCATGGTGGCGGAGGAAATCATCGCGCATCGGGCGCTGAAGGCCCGTATCGTGGCGGCTGACGAGCACTGCTCGGTCGCGATTCTCGACTCGCTGGGCGATACGTGGCGCGTTCTGGACAACGACACCGCCCGGGCTGTGCAGCAGCTCGAAGCACAGGGCGCGCGCGCGCATGCCGATTTCGGCGATCTGATCCTGTCGGCGCGCACGCGCGAACGCGTCTACGAATCCGGCGACGTGGAAGCCGGAATCGTATCGCTGGGGCCAGCTGGCGGCTTCGCGGACCATATCGAGCCGGCGGGAGACATCGTTGCCCGGTTGATGGCCGATGCCGGACGCGCGGCAGCCTCCCTTTCCAGCGTCTTGCGTCATGAAGCGGTTCCGCACAGCGCCACGCCAACTGTCGACGTCAAAGCACTGCCCAGCAATGCCCTCGGGGCCCGTGTTCCATCGAAAGGAGATACCCATGCAGACCAATCATGACTATCCGGACATCGCCGTTCGCCGCAAGGAGCACGTCGCCATTGTCGAGTTGTGCCGCCCACCCCATAACTATTTCGACGAAGCGTTGATCCGAAATCTGGTCGAGTGCTTCGAGCAACTCGATGCCGATCCATCCTGCCGCGCCATCGTGCTCGCATCGCATGGCAAGGCCTTTTGCGCCGGTGCGGACTTCACTGGCGGGCAGACCGACCCGCAGTTGCCCCGGCGGCTGTATCGCCACGCAGTGCGCCTGTTTCGCACGCGCAAGCCCATCGTCGCCGCCGTGCACGGACCGGCCATTGGCGGTGGCGTGGGGCTGGCGCTGGTCGCCGATTTCCGCGTTACCTGCGAAACGGCGCGCTTCGCCGTCAACTTCAACCGACTCGGCATTCATCCGGGCTTTGGACTGTCGGTAACGCTGCCGCGTCTTATCGGTGCCCAGCAGGCGGCGATGCTGCTGTTCACCGGGAAGCGGATCGACGGTCGCAAGGCGGTCGAGATCGGTCTTGCCGACGTGCTTGCCCCCGCAGACGAGGTACTCGAGCACGCCGTGGCGCTGGCGGAAGAGATCGCCGCGTCCGCGCCCCTCGCGCTGATGTCCACGCGCGATACGCTGCGCCAGGGCCTGGCGGATGCCGTGCTCGCGGCGGTGGACCGCGAAGCATCGGAGCAGGAATGGCAGGTCCAGACCGCCGATTTCACCGAAGGTGTCGCCGCTACCGCTGCGCGGCGCACGCCAGTGTTCCAGGGCAAGTAGAAAGCGTCACGGCAAAGGAGTCTCCGTTGAACCAACTATTGCAAACATTTCGCCTCGCGCAACTTCCGCCGGAAGCAGAATCCTTTCGTGCCGAAGTCAAGCGGTTCCTTGCCGAACACCTCCCGCAGGTGCCGGCCGATCGGCGCGCCCGCTCGTGGATGGGCTTCGACGCCGATTTCAGCCGCCGCCTGGCCGCGCGCGGCTGGGTCGGGCTGACATTGCCCCCAGCCTGCGGCGGCGCCGGCCTCGATGCCTTCCGCCGCTTTGTGCTGGTGGAAGAGCTGCTGAGTGCCGGGGCTCCGGTGGCCGCGCACTGGATCGCAGACCGCCAGAGCGGCCCACTCATCCAGCGCTATGGCAACGAGGCACAGAAGCTGGCATACCTGCCGCGCATCTGCCGTGGCGAGGCGTTCTTCTGCATCGGCATGAGCGAACCGAACGCCGGCTCCGACCTTGCCAGCGTGCGCAGTCGCGCCGTGCGGACCGAGACAGGCTGGCGCATGAACGGCCGGAAGATCTGGACCACCAACGCCCACCACTGCCAGTACATGATCGCGCTGGTGCGCACTTCTGGCACGCCCGATGACAAGCAGAAAGGACTCTCGCAGTTCATCGTCGACCTGTCGCTGCCGGGTGTAAGCATCCGCCCGATCCACGACCTGACCGGCGACGCGCATTTCGCCGAAGTCGTCTTCGACGACGTCGAACTGGCCGACGATGCGTTGGTTGGCCAGGAGGGTAGCGGCTGGGAGCAGGTCAATGCCGAACTCGCCTTCGAGCGCAGCGGGCCAGAGCGTATCTACTCCAGCATGGTGTTGCTCGACCTGTGGGCAACGCATCTGCGCCGTCACGGCGCCACGCGCGAGCAATCCGCGGCACTGGGCCGCTTCGTATCGCACATTGCCACGCTGCGCAGCATGTCTGTGGCCGTGACCGCGAAATTGGCCCGGCACGAGAGCCCGGTAGTGGAAGCGGCGCTGGTCAAGGATCTCGGTACGGAGCTCGAACAGGCGATTCCGGCCTACGTCGAGAGCGCGATGTCCGCCGACCCCGATTCGCCGCCCGATCCCATGCTGTACCGGACCGTGGCCTATCTCAGCCAGATTTCCCCAACCTTCTCGCTGCGTGGCGGCACGCGCGAGATCCTGCGCGGGATGATTGCCCGCAGCCTGGGCTTGCGCTAAGGAGCACCTGATATGTTCGTGGAAGCCATCGACGCCATCCTGCAAGACCAATTCACACCGGAGGCCGTTCGCGCCATCGAGTTCGGTGGCAACGCCGCGCCCGCGTGGCAGGCGCTCGCCGCAGCCGGTTTCCTGGAACTGCTGGCCCCGGAAGCAGCGGGCGGCGCGGCACTGGAGCTGCCCGACCTGTTCCCCATCCTCACGACGATTGGCCGCCACGCGGTGCCGGTGCCGCTGGCGCAGAGCATCGTGGCCCGGGCCCTGCTCGCGCGCGCCGGGGCGACAGTGCCCACGGGCATGGTGACGCTGGCCCAGTCGTGCCGGCTCGACAGCGATGGTTCGCTGGTCTGTGCCTATACCCCCTTCGGCACCATTGCCGATTACGTTGTCGCCGGCAGTGCCGATGGCCTCCTGCTACTCGATTGCGCCAGCGCGCAACGCGAGGCTTCGGGTGTTCGCGGCAGCCAGTGCGCGATGTTGCGCTGGCCCGCCGGCCACCCGGTCACGCCGCTACCCGGCGTCGACGCAGCGGACGTGCAGACGTGGGGAGCCGCCCTGCACGCCGCGCTCATCGCTGGCGCCGCGGCACGCGTCGGGGAAATGACACTCCAGTACTGCCAGGATCGCTCCCAGTTCGGGCGCACCATTGGCAAGTATCAGGCGGTCCAGCATCAACTCGCCGTCATGACCGAGCACATAGCCGCCGTCACGGTGGCGGCCGAGATCGCCTTCGCCACCACGGGGACCCAACCTTTGCGACTGGCCGCGGCTGTCGCAAAGTCTCGTAGCAGCGAAGCGGTGCAACTGATTGCCGCGACGGCCCATGCGCTGCACGGAGCGATCGGCGTGACGGAGGAGTTTGATCTGCAGTTGCTGACGCGACGGCTTCACGAATGGCGAACCACACACGGGTCGGAGGCTTGCTGGGCTGCCGTGATCGGCGATGCATCGCTGGCGGACCAGATTGCGATCGTGGACTTTGCCAGAGGGGTGGCTGGGAACACCTGCTGATCCGCGGGACGGACGGCCACTTGACGCCCTATCCCTCGTTCGCCAACGACGCACATCAGCAGCGCGCGGCGAGGGATGAAATTTATATCTGGGTATAAATACAGGGCAATCGTGGCACCCCCCACAACTTCTGGATGCAAAGTCCGCGGTACCGGGTCGCCGTCAGCGCCGTATGCGCCTGAGACCGGCCGAGCAGGCTCGATGGCGATCGCTTCAGTCCCATCTAGCGGCAGCCAGGCGCCGCATTCGGCTCATTTCAATGCGATCACATATCAACAGGCGCAGCTTGTAGCGCGCTAACATTCGACGCTGACGGCACAAGCCTGCCCTCAAGCCCGAGGTATTTGATTCAACGGCATCCCCATCATCGAGTGCGAGGTCCGGCAGGAGTTAGGCGTAACAAGCCCATCACCGGGTCTTGATAACGCCAGCGATCACGCTGCCGCATCGCATCGAGCGGCGCAGTGAGGACGGCTTTGGCGAAGGCGATTTCAAGGCGATTTCAAGGCGCTGTTCGAATTCCTGGAGCAGGATCAGGATCGGCGCGGCCCGCCCATCGGTTCCCACATCTTCAAGGTACACACCATGCAATCCAAGACGACAATCACCCTTGCGGATCCGCACCCCGTTCTCGGCAGCACCCAGGTTTTCAAGACTTTCAATTACGCGCCGGCTGTTGCGGCAGGCGGCCTGCTATTCATCGCTGGCCAGATCGGCATTCGCGCAGACGGGACCGTGCCTGTGGATGTGGAGGAGCAGATCGATCTCGCATTCCAGAGGCTGGGCGCGATTCTGCAGGCGGCTGGCCTTGGATTTGAGGATCTGGTTGAGCTGGTCAGCTATCACGTCGATATCGACAAGCAACTCACGGCGTTCCGTGAGATCAAGGACCGATACATCAAAGCGGATGCACCGGCCTGGACGATACTGGGTGTGGCCGCATTGGCCAGGCCGACGCTGTTCATCGAGATCAAGGCTGTGGCTGCGACGCGCGCCGTGTGATCAGTCAACCGTGGAGGGCCGGAGATTCAACCAGTCGACTGCACACTCCGTGGAGGCGACGAATGGCGCCACCCTCCCTTCCATCAGTGCAGCGTGTAGAGAGTCTGTCGCCCCTTGGCATAGAGGTCCATGGCGATCTGCAGGATCTCATCGCGATGCCGGTCGAAGGAGTCCAGCATCCTTGCTTCACCGGAACCGAGCGCGGGGTCGAAACTCATCAGTACGCGATCCTCCACCAGGAAGGTAATCTCGCCTGTGTTGTCATAACCCCAGAACCACACGCCACGCTTGGCCTCATCATAGGTGCGGCTTGGATTGGGAAAGGTAAGTGTCATGTGTCGTCCTGTGTCCAACGCCTTTGATTGACCGCGTTGCGCGCACACTACCACCGCGATGCGCCCCAACTAATGCGTATCGCGTTTCATGCTCTCGGCTTCCATCGCGGCATGCAATTCCTCATATGCCTCGACTGGCTCCATGTCCTGATCGACGAACGCGGCTGCGCGCTCTGCTGCAGCCAATGCGTCGCGCGGGATATCGGTCTGGCTGTCGTCCTCGGTACTTGGCGGCAGCAGCATGTCCTCAAGCATCCCTCGCAACTCCGGCGTATTCCATGGCTTGCCCAGCCTGCTCTTCCTGTTCAGGTAGTGACGGATCTCCGAGTCTTGCTCGGCGGTGAGCGGCAGCCCCCGGAAAGTAGGGTCAGTGTTGTGATGGATCATGATGCGCCTCCCGAAGCGGTATGCGCCCGCAATATAGAGAGTTCGACTCCCTGCGGTGTACGTTACAAGTTACGCGTGATCACTGTGCCGCGTGTCCGCGGCACAGTGATTTACGTCTTCCTCTTGGCGACACCTTCGTTCCCAACGCGCGAATGAGTCGTGCCAAACGGGGTTCCCGGCACGGCTGGCTTCTTGGGCTGCTTGGGCTTTTTTGCTTCGCGAGTGCTGCGTAGTTGACTCTTAGCCATGGTATTGCTCCTGATTACCTTGCTTGCCAAGGTGCGGCAGTACCAGCATACGCGCTTGGAGACGCCAGCAGGATGATTCTCTCGACGCTAGAGCGAAACAACGGATTCGCCCGCGACCAGTCCGTTGATGATGTCCTCGCCAAACTGCACCGCTCCCCTGCGCGCGGTACCGATGTTCTCCCAAAGCGTATTCTCAAGCCGGAAAACGCGGGTATGTTCGCTACCGGGGCGATATCCCGTCCGGCAGATGACGATCGATGCATTGAACCTGCCGTCCGGCCTGACTCGCGGCCAAGTCTGAACAGGCTGGTTCTTGTAGACCAGAGGATAGAGGTCGAAGCCCTTGTAGAAGGCGAAGGGTGGGGCGTTACTGATACTGGCAATGCTCACGACTGCTCCATGCGGCGTAGCGCCGCTGTTGCCCAGTTACGTCATGGGCTGTGTTGAGAATGCCTGTTGACGACTACAACGCTCAGAGTGAAACAAGGGATTGGCCGAGAATTGCGCCGTTGATGATGTCCTCGGCATAGCGAAGCACAACGTGCTCGCCTCCGGCGATGTCCGTCTTCGCGACAGATCACCACAGCGGCATTAACAATCGGTCTGGCCAGTGCCCCCGTCGTGCAGGCTCCGTTGCCGTTACGGCTTCCATTAGCCACTGTACTCTACTGGTGAGGCAAGGAGTGCTTTTATTCCACCAGGGAGAACAACTGCGCGACCGGCGAAGAAGCGAATCAATCGCACCCGCAACCTGAGCTTCCTCCCTCCTTAACGTACCGCACGACAACCGTGGTGAACCGGATGCCGTTCTGCCTTGAAAGCCGCCATTGTGTCTGCACTGGGTCGATTGGCAGTTCAGGGGCGGCGCCGACCTCCTGGCGCCGGCGTAGCGGAACTCGGGTTCGACAGGTGCTTGCCCGCCAGAAGCAGGCGTACGAAACCACCGCACAACGTGTGCGAATCTCGCTCCGAGCAGTAGCTATTGCCTGGCCAGCGATTGGAGCTGGTCGCACGCGTGCAGATTCAAAGCAATGAATTCATCCCAAGTATGCAGGCGCGCGTATCGCAATACATACATCCGATCTACCCGGCAAATGTCCGGGCGTTCGCTGTAGATGGAACAGGCTTTGCTCGCTGCGTCGTAGTGCCTGCATGTTCCGTCACCACGATCCAAAAAGAGTGTTTCGTCGGATAGATTAACGTTCTCACAGCAACGCCCGCACTGCGTACAGGGAAATGCGCGCGAAGTCGGTGCGTTCACTTCGCCAGGGACGCTAGCCATTTACGTGTGCTCGTCGCGTTGCCCATTTCATAGGGCAACTCAATGCCCTGCTTGGCGATCTCATCCTTCAGAACGAGACCGCGCTGCATTTCATCGTTGCAAGCGGACAAGTCACGAGAGAACGCTGCCAACTCCTCGGTGTCCATGTTGAATTCCTGGCGCGCCAACTCGGTCAGGTAGACATCCAGCTCGGCATTGATGGCTTGGTACTTCTTCACCGTATCCGCATGCGGCATCATGGATTCGAGATAGGCCCAAGCCCGTTGCGCCACGCTGCCATGCAACAAGACGTATGTGAACCCAAGCGTTGCCAAGCCGGTTACCAAAGCGCCCACAAACGACGCCAGTTCAGCGCCGAACGGAAAGTTGCACAACGGCAGTAATTGCGCATGGGCGATCGAGCCCACCGTCACGCCCGCGGCCGCCGACAGGACGCCCATGACGGCCTTGCACAAATCAGTAAAACCCAGTTTCTCAGGGTTGAAGAAGACCAGCTTGAACGCCTTGCAGAACTGGCCCCAGATCTCCCGAATGATCTTGATCGTAGCCTTCTGTGTGGTGGCAAAGATGTTGAAAACGGTCGTCGTCAGGCTCGATACGATGCCACCGAAAACACCGTCCTTGAAACTGGTCAGGAAGTCCTTGAAGCGCAACCGAATACGACGCCAGATACCCCGAAAAGTGCTCTGGATGTCTTCGACGAACTTCTCGAAGCTGAACTGTTTTTTAAGAGTTTCCAGAATAGTCGGAACTTGCGCGCGTAGCTCGAACCAGACTTCCGCCATGACCAACCCAAGCATTTGACGAGTGCCCATCTTGAAGCCGGAAAGACCCGCAGCAACGCCAGTTTTCTGCATGAACTTGCTGCCACCGTAATAAGCACGATCGATTGCTCCGTCGTACTTCTTTCGAGCCTGCTGATCTTTCTTTCGCATTGCATCAGCATCGATAGACTTGAGGCCTTCTATCTTCTTCTGTGCCTTTCTGATTTTCTCTTCGAGAACGTCCGCCTTGTGCCGCTGCTCGGGGGTCTCGCGTGGCAGGTTGCTCAATTTCTCCTGCTTTCTGGCCAAGTCTTTCTCATGACCTTCGACGAGCCTGGAAAGATTCTTCAGATAGTCATCGATGGGGGATTGTTTCTTGGACTTGTTAATCGTTTCCAGCGTCGTTTGCAGGTTGCTGCCCTGGTTGGCCAACTCCACGCCGTCGAGCTCTGCCAACACCCGGCCAGCGTCGTCGTGGATTTCCTTGGCGGCAATAATATGGTCGAGATTGCGTTGCTCGTCCATCGCCATGACTTGACCGCGATAGGCATCGTTCAGTTGCCCAGCTTGATGCAGGGCCTTGTCTTTTTTGCCGGTCGCTATGTAATTCTGATGCGTGTGATACGCCGTGCCATCGTAAGCGCCGCGCTGCTCGAAGGCTTGCTGTTCCTTTTCCGTGCCCCAGATGCCCTGACGTACGTTATGGACTGTGTCCACGTCGCCGCCAACCTTGTCCTTGAACAGAAGGAAATCCAGGCCAAACGTGGTGACCAGACTGTTGACCACGGTTTTCTCGAGCTCTTCGGCCCAAGGGTAGTTGGCGACTGCGGTGGACATGTTTTCTTGTGATTGAGATGAGCGAATCGTGTGCCGCGCCAATCGCGGCGCACGCAATTCAGGAACGAGCCGCCTCGATGTTTCCTGCCTGAGACTCGGCCTGGCGCAAGGCCAGATCCAGTTCGGCATCGTTGAGGATCATGGAGCCATCGGCATCCTTCTCCATCTCTGGCACACCGTCCTTGTTATGCACGACCTTGCCATTGATCTTTGCAGGTCTGAAGATTGGAACGATGATGAGGTTCACCAGGATTGCCGCCAGCGCATAACCGTTCTCGATGACCCGGAGAACATCGTCGCCAAGTTTTTCGATCTCCGCGCCTACGTCGACATTCCGGCCCTTGATGTCATCCATAAAGCGGTCGATGCCCTTGAGGGTGTCGAAATAGCGCTGGAACTGCCCAGAAATCGTGGTCAGTTCGACCTTGATCTTGCGAGCATAGACTTCAGTCTTCGTAAGCTGCTCGCTGGCCTTCATCAGCTTTTCAACGGCACGGCTGACTTCGTCGTTGGCCTTGCGGGCATTTATGAGAGCTTCCTCGCCGTGACTATCGTAAGCCCAGCCAGCAATGGCAAGCACCGGCGCTGCCACGGCTGCGCCCAGAATGACCGTGCCGCCGGCCATACCCAAGCCGCCCGCCGACAGCGCGCCGCCGCCCAAGGCCGCCAGGGTGGCATTGGTGGCAGCCACACCAGACAGGGCCGAGATGGCAGTGCCGGTGGAAGCCGCACCTAGCGCCATGACGCCGCCATAAACAGCGAATCCCACCGCAGCACCTGCAGCACCCGCCCCAACCGCTGTGCCCAGAACACTGATAGCTGTGATGCTGTAGTTCTCGATCTTTTGCAGCTCATGCTTGGGAATGCTGATGTTCAGCTTGTTATCCCGCCCGGCATTGAGTTGCTGCAGGAGTTTGTCGGCCAAGGTTTTGAATTCGCCAATGCTCTTGCCGATCTCCAACTCTTTCTTGCCCAACAGGTCGAGCGCGACAGTCGTTTTCTCTTCCTGGGTGTCGACCGCAGATTTCCTGCGTTCGTAACGGGCCTGAGCATCCTTGACGATCTCGTCAGCTTCTGAGTGCTTTTGATAGCCGTCATAGCCTTTCTTGGCGCCATAAGCAGCGGTGACAAGTGCGGCGGCGCCGATGATGAATGGCAGAGGCATGATTTGGAACCTTTCAGGTTTAGGGGATATCACGGAAGTGTCCGCTTCTGCGGACACTTGACATTGAATGCATGGCGGACAGCAGATGGCGCTTCCAGTCTTGAAACTCCTCCTTGGTAAGCGCGCCTTGCTTGTGCAGTTCATAGAGCTCGCGCAGCTCGCCGATATAGCCCTGACACGATGGAGCAGCCTCCTTCGCGTTCACGGACTCGGTGGTCTCCAACGTAACGGGCGCAGGCAATGCCGCCGTTGCCTCATCGTTGCGCCCATTGTTGAGCAACCGCGTAAGCCCACGTTGGATGGTCTGCACGCCCGCTGAAATGCCATACAGCACGCAGACAATCGCAAACAGGCCTAGCAGAAACATGATCATTCGCATCACGCGCAATCCCTTGCCAGAGAAGAAATCGTCCTACTTTCTGTTCTTGATAAGTAGTGATTCGGGCCTCTGGTCGTCAGCCTTGTCCTTGAAGCGAAAGAAAGCACCTTCCTTTCCTTCATCCAGCCGACTTTGGGAATGGTCCCTGTCCAGAGGCATATCGACCCATTGCCCGATACTCGATACCCCTCTTTGGAATGGCGGGATAGCTGGGCTAACGGGGCGTCAAAGATCGAGTTGCCCTGATGCTATTCGTGAATCTGGTCAGATGGTGTCCATATTGCTAGCATTGCATCCACATTCAGCGAACGCCCCGTCATGAAGAGGAACAACACCCACGCGCAGCCACTCAGCGATCTCGCGATCGCTACCCTCGAGCTGATGGCGAGCCGCCCCGACGGATATCCTTCTGGCGAGTTGCAAAGCGCGCTCGAAGGACATGCAGACAGAAGAACGATCCGACGCGCCCTTTCTGAACTAGAGAACGGCGGTCTCGCGAAGCCGGACGGCGCAACGAAGGGACGCGTCTGGAAGGCGTTGTCGCCAACGCCGGGCGGGCGTCGACCGTCTGTCAACGAGGCCATCGCGCTCCTGACACTGCGGGACCTCGCCTACCGTCATCTTCCCGCCAGCGTCGTCGGAGCATTGGAGGCCGACTTCATCGCAGCAGCGCACGTCCTCGAAGAGCATCCCACCGCGTCGAACCTCGCGGCCGCGCGCCTCTGGCTGGACAAGACCGCTCGGCTTCATGCGGGCTATCCCCTCGTCGCACCGGCGATCAAGGATGAGTTATTTCAAATCGTCGGTCACGCGCTCTACAACGATGAGTCGCTTGATATCACCTATCGGACATCGCGCGAGTCCGCACCCAAGCAATATCGCGCCCTCCCCCATGCCTTGATCGAAAAAGGGCCGCTTTGGTATCTGATCGTCAAGAACAAGCGCCGCACGGCCGAGGGTTCGATCTTCTCACTGCGAATGGACCGCATCATCGAGGCCACGCCCGCTGGCATCGATCTGACCCGCGACCGAGCATTCAACCTCGACGCCTATATCCGGAAGGATAAGAGCATGGAGTTTTTCGCAGGCAAGCCGGTCCAGCTTGTTCTGCGAGTCAACGAAATGATTGATGCCAAGCGGATTGAACACGCCTTCCGTTCATTGCGTCTGAGTGATGATCAGACCATTGTCGAAGAGGATGGCGGCTTCCTGCTGGTGGCGACGGTGGTGCCTTCGGTGCCGCTAACCAATCTGCTGTTGGAGAAGAGCACTACCGTGGAAATCGTCGCGCCGCCAGATATGCGTGAAGGCATGATTGCTCATTTAAAGCGCGCGTTGTCGCGCTATGAGCATGGCTCGGCGCCCGTCGAGAATCTGGACACCACCGGCCCACATTAGTCCCTACCATTTGGATCGTTCTCACTACGGAGCATGCAATGCGCCTCGAAACGATCCGCGATCCGCGTAGCCTGGTCATGGGCTTCATTGCCACGGAAGAGCATGGGAATGGCGTTGCCCACGACGCCCATATGAAGGTGCTCGGCACATACAGCGTCGAACGAAACTTCACATATGATTCACAGGGTTGCCCATTCGCCCGCGGCAATGGGTTGCTCGCGTTGGTTCACCGCAGCGCCGACTGAGGCCTGTCACCATGTGGATGCCTTGCCATGACGAGTTCAACCTCATGTGGGCGGACAAGCCCGGTACCGGCCACTATTTTGCGCCGCCGATTCACCCCGACCCTCGCATGTACAAGTACGTTTGGTGGATCTGGACCCGTGCATCGCCGTGGGATGGAACCGCCTTTTTTGCGAACACGCCTGCGCTATCTATGGGCCAGTTTCGTCAGATCGAACGGCAGTTGATTGATGCGAGGGAGCATTTCTTTGTCTATGGCATTCAGCGTCCGCGCCGTGGTAGTGCGCTGGAGCGATCTACCCCTCAATGGGCGCACGCCATATTCGCCCCCGCGTATGACGAAGACGATGACATCGCGTGGCAAGGTCACAAGTAGCGACCGGAACGCGAAGCCATAAGGCACACGGACACCGGGGAAACGAGTAAGGTCGCTGCTTCCCTTCGCGTCCCATGTTCATTTGATTCCCTCGAATCCAGGGACTTACGCTGAAGATCGCTGTCTGGCGCGCATCGCGCTACGCGTTCAAAACCTGGCTCGGCGAGTCGGACAGTGCAAGGCGAACAGGGAGCCGTCTGGCACAATATCAAATCGTATGCCCCAACCCACAAGCCAATGCCACAATCGACCGAGGTCTTCACGCTGCCGCGCTGGAAGATAACAAGATGGCTTACGGACACAGACAGAGACGTCCCTACTGACATCAAGCGTGCGCTTATCGGAAGCTTGTTCGGGACGTTGTCCATCTTCGTTGGCGGGGTCATCAACACGCTGTTAGTCGCTGCGTTGATAGCCTGGCATATCCAACGCCCAGCATTCTTTGCATGGTTCGGATTGGAGTGCCTGATTTGCATCGCTCGAATCAGCATCTTGGTTTCGGCGCGGAGACGAGCGCGTACGGCGCGGTCGACCCATACCGACTTGCACCTGGTGTTTAGTCTGGCGTGGGCCTTTAGCGTAGGATTGGGAGCCTACCTGAGCATTACAAGCGGAAACTGGCTCGCTGCCGCCCTGGCATGCCTTTCTTCCGCTGCAATGATTGGTGGCATTTGCTTCCGGAACTTCGGGGCACCCAGGATGAGCGGGCTAATGATTCTACTGGCTCTGGGTCCATGCTGCCTTGGTGCAATCGTCGCACGTGAACCGCTGTTCCTTCTGACACTGATTCAATTGCCCGTCTACGTGGCCAGCATGACGAGTGCATCCTTTCGCATGCATGCAATGCTGGTTGCAACGATGCAGTCGGAGCGCGAGAACGCACACCGCGCGCGCCACGATTCGATGACTGGACTTCTGAATCGAGGCAGCTTGCTGGCTGAAATCAGAGCGGCAATGGAGTGCAATGCCAGTTCCCCACTGCGCTCCGCGCTCCTCTATCTTGACCTGGACGGCTTCAAACGAGTCAACGACGTACATGGCCACGGCTGCGGAGACGAACTGCTCCAGCAAGTGGCAGGCCGAATGCGAGCGACGGTGCCCGAAGGCACTCACGTCTCTCGAATTGGAGGAGATGAGTTTGTCATCTTGCTGCACCACCATGAGAGTGATGACGTGCAAGCGCTCGCGCAACGGCTGCTACGAGACATAGCTGTACCGTATCTGCTGGCCAATGGAGAGAAGGTGGCGATTGGCGTAAGCATCGGCATTACCCATATTTCTCCCAACGGACAAAGCGCCGATGCAGTCCTTAATGTCGCCGACCGCGCACTGTATGTCGCAAAGGCGCGCGGCAAGGGATGCTTCCATTTTTCGGAGGTGGTTTAGTCGGTCTTCGGATGCAGTGCTGCTTGTTGATTGTCCGTACGAATTCGCGGCATTTCCGCTAGCCTCAACCAATTCGATGTACTCAGTCGGGTCGGAGGCTTGCTGGCAACGCTTGGCTCGAGACCCTGTCAACCGAGGCGATACAGCCCGTTGCTGTCTGAGACGAGCACTGCGTCTCGTGAAAAAAAAGGCTGCAAGCCTTGCTGGACAAGGGTTACAGCCTTTTTTTGGTGTGCTCAACAGCTGTAGCTTGTGCTGTTTGCACTTATGTTTTCTTCATTGCTCCAACCCGCAAATGGCGAACGGAGCCCCGATCACCTCAGGTACTGAAACAGGTTCATCCCCTGGATCTGCATGAACGACTGCTGGGCGCCCTGGAGCGCAGTCTGGCGCTGGTAGTACTCGGTGATGGCCGACGCGTAGTTCAGATCCTGCAGGTCGGACAGCGTGGACTTGCTGTTCAGATCGCGGTTCTGGCCGATCGTGTCCAGCGCGTCGAGTTCCTGCATGCGCGAGCCCACCGACGACCGGACCGTCAGCACGTTGTCGAGCGAGTTGCCCATCTGGCGGATGCCGGTGGCCAGCACGTTCTGCAGGTTGGCGCTGGCCGCGTCCGTGTTCGTGCCGGTGTCGATCGGCTTCTTCAGCGCGCTGATGACGTTCTGCAGGTTCGCGAAGATGTCCGCGCCGGCCTGTTGCGCGGGCACGGCCGTTAGCGAATCGCCAGCGGCCGGCGTGCCCTTGACCGTGAACGATACGCCGCCCACGTTGATGGGCGTGCCATCAGTGTAGGGCTGGACCGTGCCAATCGCCGCTCCCGTAGTGGCGTTCGATACCTGGTACTCCATTGCCCCTGTCGTGCCATTGGGCTGGAAGGTCAGCTTCAGCGGCGTGCCATAGAGCGGGTTGGTCGGATCCGAAACAGAGATCGGCCCATACGTGGCGGTACCGGCGTTGCCGGCATTGCCATTGAGCACGTAGCCGGCGTTGGTCGTCACGCTCATGAACACTTCGGCGCCTGTATTGCCCGATTCCATCTGGCGCGCGACGTCCACCTGCAGCAGCTGATGGCTGTTGTCGCCCTGGTACACAGCCGCGCCGGCGGCGTTCTTCGCAAACGGTACCGTGTTGGCCTGCAAGCCCGCGAACAGGTAGTTGCCATTGCCGTCGTCGGCGTTGGCCAGACCCATAAGCTGATCGTACTGCCCCTGCAATGCCGTGGCCAGCGACGCGCGGTCTGTGTCGCTCATCGTGCCGTTACCGGCGTTCACCAGCAGCGACTGGATATTCTGGATCGTGGTCGTGACCGACTGGAGCGTATTCTCCTCCAGGCCCAGCGATGCATTGGCCTGCTTGCGGGTCGTGGCGTACTGCCCGTTCACGGACTGGGCCTGGGCGACGCCGAGCGCACGCGTGGCGGCCACGGGGTCATCAGACGGTGTCAGGATGCGGCGGCCAGTGCCAAGTTGCTGTTGCACGTACAGCAGCTTGGACTGCTGGTTGTTCATCGAAGCCAGGCCTTGCTGGTACAGGGTGGAGGTAGCGACGCGCATGGCGTGATTCCTTCGTATCCGTTTGAACTGTCAGTGGAGGACGTGGCCCGGTCAGCCGATGCTGAGGAGCGTGTCGATGATCGTGCTGGCGGTCTGGATGACCTTCGCATTCGCCTGATAAAGCTGCTGGAACTTGAGCAGGTTCACCGTTTCTTCGTCCATGTTCACGCCGGACACCGACTGCTGTGCCGACGTTACCTGTGTGGTGATGCTGTCCTGCGACTCCGAGGCAATGCTTGCCGACTTGGCATCGCTGCCCACCTGGTTGACCAGCGACGCATAGGCGTCGTTGAAGCTGGACGTGCCGTTGATGGTCTTGGCGGTCTGCAGCTTGGCCAGCGCCAGGGCATTGCCGTTGTCCGCCGTCGCGCCGGAGTTGCTCGACAGCGTGAACGTGTCGCCCGCCTTCGGCGTGCCGTCGAAATGGAAGGTCAGACCACTGAAGGTGTAGTCGGTACCGGTACCGTTGGCGGCGGTGCTGGTCGGGGTCACTACGTTGCCCAGGGCATCGGTGAACGTATAGCCAGCGCCTGTGTAGGTGGCCGTGATCTTGCCCGACAGTTGCGTGAACCCCTGCGCCACGCCACTGAGCTGGGCCGTGCCGGATCCGGTGTTCTGCGTGCTGGCGTCGGCGCGTGCCGGCGAAGCGGCGGCCACCTTGGCCGGGTCCGTGATCAGCGTGCCAAAGCCTGCCGCGGCATTGCGTGTCGGCTGGATCAGGAACGAATCGTTGGCGCTCATCGGTCCGTTGAGACTGACGGAAATGCCGTCCGCAGCAATGCCGTTCAACGAGGTTGACGTCGACACGACGGTGTTGTCCGACAGACGCGTCAGCGAGTAGTTCGTGCCGTCGAACTTCAATGAGTAGTCACTGGTAGTCAGGCTGCCGGCGTTGGTGATCGTGGCCGTGGCAACCGCGTTCGACTTATTGTTCGCGTTCGCGTAGGTCGTCGGCTGGCCCAGCGAGAAAAGATCGGTGCCCGTTGCGCCGTTCAGGTCGATACCGAGCTTGTGCTGGTTGTTGAACACCTGGCCAATCGCCAGCGACAGGCGGCCGATGGCGTTCTGCGCCTGGTCGAGCGACTGGCTGCGGAAGCGCAGCAGCCCGCCAATCGAGCCACCGGTCACCGAACCATCTTCCGACTGCACCGTGTTGCCGTTGGGCAGCGTGTAGCCGATCGTGATGCGGCTCGGGTCCGCGGCCGACGGCACCGCGGTCATATCGTACGATTCGGAGCCCATCACCAGCGGCTGGCCGTTACCGACGAAGACGTTATACGTATTGCCATCCTGCACCACGACCTTCGCGCCCACCAGCTTGGTCAGCTCGGAC
The DNA here is from genome assembly GCF_000319775.1 of Cupriavidus sp. HMR-1. Classification (NCBI taxonomy): domain Bacteria; kingdom Pseudomonadati; phylum Pseudomonadota; class Betaproteobacteria; order Burkholderiales; family Burkholderiaceae; genus Cupriavidus; species Cupriavidus sp. HMR-1. Next base: position 56,861 of record NZ_ANKP01000021.1, on the reverse strand, counting down.
ACGGCCTGATCGCGCTGGTCCAGCAGGTCGTTGGGTGGCTGGCCGCCCGATGCGGCGGTCAGTTGCGAGATCTGCTTGTTCAGGCTGGCGATCTGCTTGGTGTAGTCGTTGACCTGACGCACCGACGACGTGAGCTGCGTGTTGATGCCGTCCTGAAGCTGCTTGAAGTAGTCGCTCGACGCCTTGACCTGGCCGGTCAGCGCCTGGGCGGCGGACAACATGCCTTGCCGCGCCGCGGTGTCGCCCGGCGTGTCCGATACCGTCTGCACGGCGGCAAAGAACTTCTGCATCAGCGGGGCCAGACCCGCGTTCTGGTCAGCCAGCAGGTTGTCGATCTGCGAAATCTGGCTCGAGAACGTGGACAGCTCGCTGCTGGCCGATGTGGCCGTGCGAAGCTGGCCGGTCAGGAAGCCGTCGTAGACGCGTTGCACGGTAACAGTGGTGGAGCCCTGGCCGAAGAATCCGGAGCCCGTGAACTGGCCGCCGGCCGACGCGACGATCGTGCTCTGGCGCGTGTAGCCCGGAGTCGCGGCGTTGCTGAAGTTGTGGCCAGTGGTCGTCAGCGCGTTCTGCGCCACGTTCAGGCCCGACAGACCGATATTAAACAGAGACATGTTTGTCTGACTCCGGATCGAATGGCAAGCCGGCGGCACACGGCCGACGGCGGTGGATGTGCTGAATAACGGCCGGAACGTCGCTCAACTTTAGCGCTGCAAATCGTGAAAATGCGGAGTAGTTGTGAGCGCGTACTCTCATGAAGAACTGCTTCCACAAACGCCAATAGCGCGGCTGAAAAGCGCCGCGCCATGCAGGTTCACCGATTGTTCCCTCCCCTCGTCCACAACGCGGCATAGGGGACCCACCCTCTATCGCAATGCTTCAGGTCGAAACCTTCTTCATGATCCGGACGAGCTTCTCGCCGTAGGCCGGATCGGTGGCATAGCCCGCGCGCTGCAAGCCGTGGGCGGCCTCATCGGCGCTGTTTGCCGCCACCACGCCCGCGTAACGGGGGTTGGAGGTCAGCAGCCGCGCATAGTCATTGCAAGCCTCTTCGTATGAGCCATAGGCTCGGAAGCGGGCACGCACCTTCTGCGGCTGGCCATCGACGTATTCGGTGGTCAGCACCTCGGTCGTCGGCCCCTTCCAGTTCGCACCGGCCTTGATGCCGAAGACGTTGAACGACGTCGAGCCATCCGCATTGAGGATCTCGCGGCGTCCCCATCCCGATTCGAGCGCGGCCTGACCAACGATCAGCTTGGCCGGCACGCCCGATGCGCGCGACGCGACCATTGCCGGGCCTGCCATGCGGTTGACGAAGCTGCTGATGTGTTCGGGCGTGTCGTTGGGCAGTTGTCCCAGTTGAGACTGGCCGTTGCCCTGCCAGTCCGACTGATTCTGGTACTGGCGCACGCCGGCGGTCGGGTTCCACGCCGGGCCGGGCAGCGTCGTGCCCACCGGCACTGCCGGACCATCGGCATCGGTCGCACCACGGCCATCGAGCAGGCCGGCCATCTGGGCGTCCTGGATGCTTGCGGCGGTGACCCCGCCGGCCGTTGCCATGTTCGGCGGCAGTTGCTGGCCCGTGGCGCGCGCAAGCTGGCGGATCATGACGTCGGCCAAACCGATACCACGTGTGGAGAGCTGTTGCGACAGCTGCTGGTCCATCATCGACATATAGAGCTTGGTCTGCTCGTTGTCGAAGAGGCCGTCCGACGGCGTCGCATCGCGCATGCTCTTCAGCACCATGTTCGTGAACACGGCTTCGAACTGCCTGGCGGCGGCCTGCAGCGAACTGCTGTTGTTGCCGGCACGCGCCTGGTTCTTGAGCGCCTCGAACCCTTGCGTGTCGAGCGCGAAGCGCTGCGAGATGTCGGACTGTCCGGAGAGCGTCGAGCCCGTCATCAGATGATCTCCAGCTCGGCGCGCAGGGCGCCCGCAGCACGCATGGCTTCCAGGATCGTCTGCAAGTCGGCCGGGGTCGCGCCAAGCGCGTTCAGGCCCTTCACCACTGCCGCCAGCGATGCGCCGGCCTTCACGATCTGAAGTGATCCACCGCCCTGCTTCATGTCGATCTGCGACACCGGCGCCACCACGGTCTGACCCTGGCTGAACGGCCCCGGCTGGCTGATGACCGGCTGCGTATTGATCACGACCGACAGGTTGCCGTGCGCGATCGCGCAGTCTTCCACGGTCACGGCCTGGTTCATCACGATCGAGCCGGTACGGGCATTCAGGATGACCTTGGCGGCGGCCTTGGCCGGCGTCACGTCGAGGTTCTCGATCCGGGCCATGAATCCCACGCGCGCCGATGACGCCTGCGGCGTGCGCACCTGCACCACGCGGCCGTCCATGGCGGTGGCAGTTCCCGCGCCCAGATTGCGGTTGATCGCCTCGACCACGCGCTCGACGGTGCCGAAATCGGTGTCCTTGAGTTCGAGGTTCATGAAGCCGCCTTCCGGCTGGAAGGAAGGCACGGCGCGCTCTACGATGGCGCCGTTGGCGATGCGGCCCACGGCGAGCTGGTTGATCTGCACCTTGCTGCCGTTGGCCGACGCGCCCGCGCCGCCCACCAGCATGTTGCCCTGCGCCACGGCGTACACCTGCCCGTCGATACCCTTGAGCGGCGTCATCAGCAGCGTGCCGCCACGCAGGCTCTTGGCGTTACCCATCGACGACACCACCACGTCGAGCTGACTGCCAGGCTGCGCGAACGCCGGCAGCGCTGCGGTCACCATCACCGCCGCCACGTTCTTGAGCTGCATGTTCTTGCCGGCTGGCAGCGTGATGCCAAGCTGCGACAACATGTTCTGCAAGCTCTGCGTGGTGAACGGCGTCTGCATGGTCTGGTCGCCGGTGTTGTCCAGCCCCACGACCAGGCCATAGCCCACCAGCGGGTTGTCGCGCACGCCCTGGAACGTCGCCAGGTTCTTCAGGCGTTCCGCATGTGCGTGGCCAAAGCCCAGGCCCAGGAAGAGCGCGAGCAGCAGGCCAGCAAGAAAGACCGCGCGACCTGAGCGGGAATGAAGGCCGGGCGGGGTGCCCAAAAGCGAGCCTGGCTTGTGGAAAGGCATCGGAGGCAAAAACATGGCGGAATCAGAACGGAAGGACATTGAGGAAGAAGCGCTGCAGCCAGCCCATGTTCTGTGCTTCGTCGATATACCCCTTGGCGGTGTACTCGATACGCGCGTCCGCCACCTGGGTGGAGAGCACCCCATTGTCGCCAGTGATCGTGCGCGGATTGACCACGCCCGAGAAACGAATGAACTCCGCGCCCTGGTTGATGGCCATCTGCTTTTCGCCGGACACCACCAGGTTGCCGTTGGGCAGCACCTCCAGCACAGTCACCGTGATGGTGCCGTTGAACGTATTGGTCGCGGAGGACCCGCCGCTGGCTTTCAGCGTGTTGGTACCGCCGATGTCGGCGTTCGAAGCGGAGCTGAACAGCCCAGCCAGCGCGCGCGGCACCGCGTTGAAGCTCAGCGTGCTGTTGCCGGCGCGGCTGGCATTGGAGCCCGAGTTCTTGCTGGCGTTGATGTTCTCCGTGATCACGATGGTCAGGATGTCACCAACGTTGCGTGGCCGCCTGTCCTCGAACAGCGGATTGCCCGCCGCATAGGAAGACGCAAAGATCGAGCCCGTGGGCGCGCTCACCGGGCGCGATTCGGCGCGCGCTGTGGTGGGCAGTTGCACGAGCGGCTCCTTGGGCATCATCGCGCAGCCGCCGCTGGCCAGCGCGGCCAGGCCGACGATGGCGTGCGCGACGAATGCGACGATGCGAGAGCCAGAGCGAGTGGCGGCCATGGTCATTGCCATTTATCCCATCTGGGTCAGACGCTGCAGCATCTGATCCGACGTCTGCACCGCCTTGCTGTTGATTTCGTACGCACGCTGTGTCTGGATCATGCTCACCAGTTCTTCCACCACGTTCACGTTCGACGCTTCGACGTAGTTGTTCTGCAGCGTGCCCGCGCCGTTCAGGCCCGGCACCGTGGTGTTCGGCGCGCCCGAGGCATCGGTCTGCACGTACAGGTTCTCGCCCATGCTTTCCAGCCCGGTCGGGTTCGGGAACGTGGCGAGTTGAAGCTGGCCCACCGTGGCTGCGTTGGTCGAGCCCGGCTGCATCACGGTCACCGTGCCGTCACGCGCGATGTTCACCGAGGTGTAGTTGGCCGGCAGCGTAATGGCCGGGTTGATCACGAAACCGCTCGACGTGACCAGCTGACCGTTCTGGTCCACCTGGAACGAACCGTCGCGCGTGTAGGAGGTGGTGCCGTCGGGCATCGTCACCTGGAAGAAGCCGTTGCCGATGATGGCCACGTCCTTGGCGTTGCCCGTTTGCTGCGGGTTGCCTTGCGTGTGGATACGCTCGGTTGCCACCGGACGCACACCAGTACCGATCTGCATGCCGGACGGCAGCACCGTCTGGTCCGACGACATCGCGCCCGGCTGGCGGATCGTCTGGTACATCATTTCCTCGAACACGGCACGGCTGCGCTTGAAGCCCGTGGTGGACACGTTGGCCAGGTTGTTCGAGATCACGTCCATCTGCGTCTGCTGCGCATCAAGACCGGTCTTGGCAATCCAGAGAGAGCGGATCATGGTGTTCCTTGTCTTAGCTTTTCCGCGCCGGCTTCAAGGCCGCGCGCTTCAATTGTTGGAGAGCAGCGCGTTAGCCCGCTGGTCGTTGCTGTCGGCGCCCGTGATCATCTTCATCTGCATCTCGAAGCGGCGCGCATTGGCGATCATTTCCACCATGGAGTCGACCGGGTTGACATTGCTGCCTTCCAGCGCGCCGGAGATCACGCGGACGTTGGGGTCCTGCTGAAGCGGGTCCACGCCAGGACGCAGACGGAAATAGCCGTCGTCACCACGCGCCAGCCCTTCGGGCGGCGGTGTGACGACGCGCAGCTTTCCTACCTGGGCCAGGCCGTTCGCGGCCTCGCCCGGGCCACGCGCGGTCACGGTTCCATCGGTGCCGATCGACACCGTGGAACCGGGCGGAATCCCGATCGGACCACCGTCGCCCATGACCGGCAGGCCCAGCGAGGTCTGGAGCTGCCCGTCCGGCGACACCTGTAGCGATCCTGCTCGGGTATATGCCTCGGAGCCGTCCGGCATCTGCACCGCCAGCCAGCCGTTGCCCTGCAGCGCCACGTCCAGATTGCGGCCCGTGTAGCTGAGCGGACCGGCTTTCATGTCGGCGCCTGGCGTCGAGGCCAGCGTGAAGGCGCGTGTCTGCGCCTCCTGCCCCACCACCGGCACGGCGCGGTACATGTTGACCTGCGCCTTGAAGGCCGTTGTGGATGCATTGGCCAGGTTGTTCGATACCGCGGCCTGCTGGTCGAGTATCTGCTTGGCGCCCGACAGGGCGGTGTAGATCATGCGGTCCATGACGCTGCTTGAAGTTCAGGCTGAGATCAGAGGTTCACCAGCGTCTGCATGACCGTGTCCTGCGCCTTGATGGTCTGCGCGTTGGCTTGGTAGTTGCGCTGGGCGACGATCAGGTTCACGAGCTGGCCGGACAGGTCCACGTTCGACTCTTCCACCGAGCCCGACTGCAGCGTGCCCATCGAACCGCCGGCCACGCCGAGCAGTTCCTGGCCCGAGGCGCCGGTGGCGGACCACACGTTGTTGCCTTCCGGCTTCAGGCCTTCGGCATTGCCGAACGCGGCCATGGCGATCTGGCCCAGCGACTTCGTCTGCTCGTTCGAGAACGAACCGAGGATCGTGCCGTCTGACTGCACCGAGAAGCCCAGCAGCGAGCCCGACGTGAAACCGTTCTGCACGATGCTCTTCGGGTCGTTGTCCGCGCCGAACTGGGTGGTGCCCGACAGATCCAGCGTAGCCGTCATCGCGGCGGCGCCATTGGCGGCCGGCAGCGTGACCGTCGGCATCGTGGTGGCGCTCGGCGCCTTGAGCATGCCGTTTGCATCGAACGACAGCGTGACCGTCTGCAGCACGTTGCCGGACGCGTCGGTCACGTTCATGTCCCAGTCCGTGCCGCCGAATGCGTTGGGCGGTGCCGGGTTCGTCGCCGGGATGCTCTTGCCGAAGTACGCGGTGAGCTGCTGCTTGTTGCCCAGCGAGTCATACACCGTCATCGCCGTGCTGTAGTTGAACATGGTCGAGTTCGGCAGCGCGGGGGGGTTGGCGCCCGGCGTGCTGACAAACGCGTTGGTCGGTACCGTGCTGCGCGAATCGAGCTGGAACTGGGCCTTGATGTTCGTGGTGGCCTGCGGCGGCATCTGCGCGTTGCTGATCACGATCGGCTGCGGTGCCACACCGCCTGCCGTGGTGCCAGCCGGGTAACCGGTGACCTGCAGGCCCGACGCGTTGACCAGACGGCCATCGTCCAGGCGCTGGAACTGGCCATTGCGCGAGTAGTACACCCCGCCGTCCGTGCTGGCCAGGCGGAAGAAACCGTTGCCGTTACTGATGGCCACGTCGAGGTTGCGCCCGGTCGACGAGATATTGCCGTTGGTGAACGACTGCACCACCGAATTCACACGCGTGCCCAGGCCGATCTTCGAACCTGCGTAGACATCCGCGAACTGCGCGGTCGATTGCTTGAAGCCAACCGTGTTCGCGTTGGCGATGTTGTTGCCGATCACGTCCAGGTTGGACGCCGCGGCGTTCAGGCCGCTTACCCCTTGACCAAAACCCATGATTAACCCCTATGTAGGCTGTCGTTCGTGAAATGCCCGCGCGTATGCCGGACCGGGTGATATGTAAATGCGTTCAGGAAATGCGGCGTACGTCGTCGACGCTGGCGGTCTGGCCGTTGCCGAGGTCGACCAGCACGCCCGAACTGTCGCCGCTGATCGCTTGCACCTTGCCGTAGACCAGCGCCACCGGCAACACGTCCTTGCCGTTGGCCGTCGCGGCCACCTTGAAGCTGTAGTCGCCATCCGCGACGGCGTTGCCCTGGTCGTTCTTGCCGTCCCAGGCAACATCCTTGACACCGGCGGTCTGGCCTTTCATGTCGATCGTGCGCACCACGTTGCCGCTGGCATCTAGCACCTGCACGGTCACGCTGTCGGCGGTCGAAGGAATGTCCACGCCGATCTGGCCCGGCACGCCGCCGGACACGCTCACGGCAGAGCCGGGCACCATCACGGTCTTGCCGATCAGGCTGGCCGAGTCCATCGCGCGGCTCGCGGCAGTCTGCTGCAGCAACTGGGTCAGCGTGGTGTTCATTGTCTGCAGGCCGCTCACGGTGCTGATCTGCGCGAGCTGCGAAGTAAGCTGCGAGTTGTCGAGCGGATTGAGCGGGTCCTGGTTGTTCATCTGCGTCACCAGCATCGTCAGGAACTGGTTCTGCAGGTCGGCGGCGCTGGCGCTGCCGTTCTGCAGTGCCTGGTTCACAGCCGAAGTGGTGCTGCTGCCAACGTTGGAAGTGGTGGTCATGGTGGGTTCCGGCTAGTCCTGGAATTTCGGAAGGTTGGGCTTCACTGACCGATGGTCAGCGTCTTCAGCATCATGCTCTTGGCGGTGTTGAGCACCTCCACGTTGGCCTGGTACGAACGCGATGCGGAGATCATGTTGACCATCTCTTCCACCGGATTCACGTTGGGCATCGTCACGTAGCCGTTGGCGTCCGCGAGCGGATGGCTCGGGTTGAGCACCATGCGCGCCGGCGCGGTGTCTTCCATCACCCCAGCCACCTGCACGCCGCCAACATCGCTCTGGCCGGGCGTGGGCGCCATCTCGAAGATCACCTGCTTGGCGCGATACGGCTGCCCGTTCGGGGCCACCGCGCTGTCCGCGTTGGCCAGGTTCGAAGCCGTCACGTTCATGCGTTGCGACTGCGCGGCCATCGCCGAGCCCGCCACATCGAAAATGCTCATCGTTCCCACGGCAGTCTCCGTCAGCTCTGGATCGCAGCCAGCATCGTCTTGATCTTGGAACTCATCACCGTGAGGCCCGCTTCGTAATGGACGGTGTTGTCGGCAAAGGCCACGCGCTCGGTATCCATTTCGACCGTGTTGCCGTCGATGCTCGACTGCAGCGGAATGCGGTAGTCAAGTTCATTGCCGGTGGACGTGGGTGCCTGCCCCGGCAGGTGACGCGCGGACGTGGTGGACAACGACGTGCCCTGGCTGCGCTGGCCGCGTTCCACCGACTGGGCCAGCGTGCTGGCGAAGTCGAAGTCGCGGGCCTTGTAGCCTGGCGTGTCGGCGTGCGCGATGTTCGAGGCAATCACCGATTGCCGCTGTGTCCTCAGGCTCAGGGCTTCCTGCTGGAAGCGGAACGCTGCGTCGAGTTTGTCCATGATGTCTGCCTTTCCTGCGTGGCTTCGAATGGCTGCATTGCGGGAGAACGCCGTCGCGTGGCCAGGTATACGTGTCCGGCGCCGCGGTCGGGCTTCTTCAGGGTTGCCATCTTAGGGGCCGGGTTGTCACGCCAATCGCTGGAATAGGGACGGGAAACCCGCGCATTTCCGCTGCGGTCTCTCGCGCCACGCTGCCTACAATGAGCCCCACTGAATGACAACGGCGCATCGCGCACGGGCGGCGCGCCACACTTACATCCTTGCTGGGATGAACGCCATGAATCTCTATCGCCAGGCCGCCGCGCTGTTGGCGCTGGCCGGCATTGCCATGAGCCAGCCAGTGCTGGCCGCGCCCGCCGCTGCCACGCCTGTGACTGCACAAACCCCATCCACGCCGTTTGTCGATGACCCGGCGCGCGTGGCCGTGGAGCAGTTCCTGCTGCGCCAGGCCAGCGGGCTGCCCGGCAAGGTCAGCGTCCAGGTGGGAACGCCCTCGGGCGGCCGCGCGCCGGAGTGCGTCGATCCCCAACCGTTCCTGCCGCCCGGCGCAGCGCCTTACGGCCGCGTCAACGTGGGATTGCGCTGCGGTGGTGACCGGCCGTGGACACGCTACATGCAGGCGCGCGTGTCGGTGCTCACTGACTACTATGTGGCCGCGCGCGCGATGGGCCCGGGAGAAACCATTACCGCCGCCGATCTCGAAGTCCGTCAGGGCGATCTGGCCATGCTGCCGCGCGCCGTGGTGACCGACCCGTCGCAGGTGGACGGCTCCGTCTCCGCCAATCGCATTGCCGCCGGCTCGCCGATGCGCACCGACCTGATCCGGAAGCCGATTGCGGTGAAATCGGGCCAGACCGTCAACGTGACCGTGGAAGGCGATTCGTTCCAGCTCAGCAGCGAAGGCAAGGTGCTGACCGACGCCGCCACCGGCAACATGGTCCAGGTGCGGCTGCGCAACGGCCAGGTTGTCAGCGGACTGGTTCGCAGCGGCGATACGGTCGTGCTGCAGCAATAAGTCGACGAAAATTGCGGCCTCGGCACTTTTCGGCGTGGCCTGAAATCATTGGAAGTTAGTCGTCACACGGGCTGGAGGCCTTGGCACAACAGGAAAATGGCAACGTCACAACCGGCACACGCCGGGCGTGCGAAAATGCCGCGGAACTGTCAGGCGATCGCGCCGCACCACACCGGAAATGCCTAAAGTTTCCGGCGGCGCATCCGATAAGCCAGAGGAACCCAGCAAGGATTTCACCGTGAAGATCAACAATTCCCCCTCGTCCCGGCCCACCGAGCCGTCGGCATCCGAAGGCGGCGCCCGTCCGGCCGCCAGCGGTGCCGCCGCGTCGTCGGATCCCACCGCCCTGACCGGCGTGCGTGTCAGCCCGCTGGCCGCGCAGGTTCGGGAAATCGGCACGCGCCTGCTGCAGGACAGCGACAGTGATATCGATGTCGCCAAGGTTGCGGAAGTGCGCAAGGCGATTGCGGAGGGCCGGATCCAGATCGATCCCAGCAAGATTGCCGACGGCCTGCTCGCATCGCTCCATGAGCTGAGCCAGGGCGGCAGCAAACCCTGAACTTCACATGACCCAGGCAGCCCTGATCCAGACCCTTTCGATTGAAGCCGGCGCCATTGCGGCCTTTGGCCGCGCCCTTGCGGATGAACGCGAGGCCATCAAGCGACAGGACTTCCAGGCATTGACCGATCTGCTCGGCAAGAAGATGGAACTGGCTCAGGCGCTGACCCGCGCCACCGCCGCGCGCGAGGCGCAGATGATCGCGCTGAAGCTGCGCGTGGGCGCCGGCGGACTGCTGATCGGCGGCCCACTCGAACCGGGCGTGGCCGAAGCGTGGCGCAAGGTGGTGTTCTTTGCCCACAAGGCCCGCGACGCCAACGAACTCAACGGCGCCATCGTCAACGCGCATCTGGAATTCACGCAGGAAGCGATCCAGGTACTGCGCCAGGGCGGTGCCGGCCCGAACGAAATGTACGGCCGCAACGGCAAGGCAAGCGCCACCGCGGGCGGCGTCAGTCTGGCCGCTGGCTGACACACACCCCGACCGCGACGGGTGCGGCCCCGCACCCGGGTATTCCTGCGCCGGGATGTAAACATTGCGGAACCCGGGTTCCGCTCTATACACTCGAAGCGTTCACTTTTCGGTGATCGCCATGTTCGAGGCCCTGCGAAAGACAACCAGCGCGCTGTTCGACCCCGACCGACGATTCCGTCAGGCCCGCATCTTTCACGCCGTGCGCGTGGCGCTGGCCCTGCTGGTCTCGATTGCGCTCACCACCGGCATTCACATCCCGCACGGTGAGTGGGCCACCATTACCGTTCTGGTCGTCATCGGCGGCCTGCAGCACCACGGCAACATCCGCCGGCGCGCCGCCGAGCGCGGCGTCGGCACGGTGATCGGCGCATTCCTCGGACTGCTTCTGATCCTGCAGGAAGCCTATTTCCATATCCCTGTACTCACCTGGCTGCTGCTGGCCGTGATCTGCGGCTACTGCGCTTACCACGCCGTGGGCAAAGGCGGGTACATCGCGCTGCTGGCGGCCATTACCGTCGTCATCACGGCAGGCCATGGCAACCAGCATGTCGAGGATGCCCTGTGGCGCACGCTCGATGTACTGATCGGCACGGTGATCGCGCTGGCCTTCTCGTTCGCGCTGCCTGCCTATGCTTCCTACTCCTGGCGCTTTAAGCTGGCCGGCATGCTGCGGAGCTGCGCGGCCGTCCACGCGAAGATCGCGCGCGGGATGCGGGACGAGAAAGAGCGGCAGCAGGACATGATGAAGCTCTCGGCGTCGATGGTGCAGTTGCGCAGCCTGATCCCATCCGTCGCGAAGGAAACCGGCGTGCCGACGACCGATCTCGAGGAGGTGCAACACAGCGCGCGGGTCTGCATCAGCGCGCTGGAAATGCTCGCGGCCATCGACCCCGTGGCGGCCGAGCCGACGGACGAGGAACGCCACATCCGCGATCTGTTGCTGGAAATGGCCAGCGCGCTCGAGTCCGGCGACGAATCCATGGTGCAACTGAACCTGCCGCTGCCCGAACCGCATCCGGATGACCCCTCGATCGGCCACAGCTCCCATACCTTCCTGACGCTGCACCTGGCCGCCGAGATCGGCCATCTGCGCGATCACCTTGCGCAGATGGCCCGGCAGAGCCGCTTCCCGTACAACGGTACGCACTGAGCGACCGGTCCGTGATGCCGATTCCCATGAATGGGTCTGGCCGCCCATCCAAATCACAAAAATGGCCCTTGAGGCACATAGATAAGCCGTTATTCCCGAGTTCGCCAGTGGGACTCTTCTATAAGATATAAGAATGATGGTTTTTCATCGATTCCTGTCATTGGCTAAATCGATGATTTTGAACGCAAATGACAGCATGAAGACGGGGTGATAGCCAGACCGATGGTGAATGCGGCTGCATACATTGCGTAAATTTCACATGAAGGATTGCACCTTCGCCATGCAAAATCAGGCAAAATTCGAGTCTTGCCTCGAACCGCGACCCGGAAGAGGCATTTCCCAACCTGAATCTGATGCGAGATAAGCGATGAGCAACCAGCAGCCAACCATCATTTACACCCTAACCGACGAAGCTCCGCTGCTGGCCACCAGTGCCTTCCTGCCCATCATCCGCACGTTCGCTGGCCCGGCCGGCGTGAACGTCGTGACCAGCGACATCTCGGTCGCTGGCCGTATCCTGGGCGAATTCCCCGAATTCCTGACCGAAGCACAGCGTGTGCCGGACAACCTGGCCGAACTGGGCAAGCTCACGCAAGACCCGGACACCAACATCATCAAGCTGCCGAACATCAGCGCCTCGGTGTTCCAGCTCGTCAGCGCGATCAAGGAACTGCAGTCGAAGGGCTACAAGATCCCCGACTTCCCCGAAGATCCGAAGACCGAAGAAGAGAAGGCCATCCAGAAGCGCTACTCGAAGTGCCTGGGCAGCGCCGTGAACCCGGTCCTGCGCGAAGGCAACTCGGACCGCCGCGCGCCTGCCGCCGTCAAGAACTACGCCCGCAAGCACCCGCACAGCATGGGCGAGTGGAGCATGGCCTCGCGCACGCACGTCGCCCACATGAAGCACGGCGACTTCTACCATGGCGAAAAGTCGATCACGCTGGACGGCGCACGCGAAGTCCGCATGGAACTGCTGACCAAGAGCGGCAAGACCATCGTGCTGAAGCCGAAGGTCGCGCTGCTGGACGGCGAAGTCATCGACAGCATGTTCATGAGCAAGAAGGCCCTGCTGGACTTCTATGAAGACCAGATGGAAGACGCGCGCAAGACCGGCGTCATGCTGAGCCTGCACGTGAAGGCGACGATGATGAAGGTGTCGCACCCGATCGTGTTCGGCCACGCCGTCAAGGTCTTCTACAAGGATGCGTTCGCCAAGCACCAGAAGCTGTTCGATGAACTGGGCGTGAACGTCAACAACGGCCTGGTCGACCTGTACACCAAGATCGAAACGCTGCCGGAATCGAAGCGCGAGGAAGTCATCCGCGACATGCACGCCTGCCACGAACATCGCCCGGAAATGGCGATGGTGGATTCGGCCAAGGGCATCTCGAACCTGCACGCGCCGAACGACGTGATCGTCGACGCATCGATGCCGGCCATGATCCGTATTGGCGGCAAGATGTGGGGCGCGGACGGCCGCACGAAGGACACCAAGTGCCTGATTCCGGAATCGACGTTCGCCCGCATCTACCAGGAAATCATCAACTTCTGCAAGACCAACGGCGCGTTTGATCCGGTGACGATGGGCACGGTGCCGAACGTCGGCCTGATGGCCCAGAAGGCCGAAGAGTACGGTTCGCACGACAAGACGTTCGAGATTCCCGAAGACGGCGAAGCCCGCATCGTCGACAACGCCACCGGCGAAGTGCTGACCGCCCTGACGCAGCAGGTTGAAGCAGGCGACATCTGGCGCATGTGCCAGGTCAAGGACGCTCCGATCCGCGACTGGGTGAAGCTGGCCGTCACGCGCGCCCGCAATTCGGGCATGCCTGCCGTGTTCTGGCTGGACCCGTACCGTCCGCACGAGGCCGAGCTGATCAAGAAGGTGGAAACGTACCTGAAGGATTACGACACCAACGGTCTGGAGATCCAGATCATGTCGCAGGTTCGCGCCATGCGTTACACGCTGGAGCGCGTGATCCGCGGCCTGGACACCATCTCGGTGACCGGCAACATCCTGCGTGACTACCTGACCGACCTGTTCCCGATCATGGAACTGGGCACCAGCGCCAAGATGCTGTCGATCGTGCCGCTGATGGCAGGTGGCGGCATGTACGAAACCGGCGCGGGCGGTTCGGCACCGAAGCACGTCGCGCAGCTCGTGGAAGAAAACCACCTGCGTTGGGACTCGCTGGGTGAATTCCTGGCCCTGGCCGTGTCGCTGGAAGAGCTGGGCATCAAGTCCGGCAACGAACGCGCCAAGATCCTGGCCACGACGCTGGACGCCGCCACCGGCAAGCTGCTGGACAACGCCAAGAGCCCGTCGCCGAAGACCGGCCAGCTCGACAACCGTGGCAGCCAGTTCTACCTGGCCATGTACTGGGCCCAGGAACTGGCCGCGCAGAAGGGCGACGCCGAGCTGGCGAAGATCTTCGCGCCGCTGGCCAAGACGCTGACGGACAACGAGTCGACCATCATCGGCGAACTCGGCGCTGTGCAGGGCAAGCCGGTGGACATCGGCGGCTACTACATGCCGGACGCCGCCATGCTGGAAGCCGTGATGCGCCCGAGCCAGACGCTGAACTCGGCGCTGGCAGCAGTGAAGGCCTAAGAAGCTGTTTCAGAATGAAGCGAAGCGGTTATGGCTAGGCGCGGGGCCGCAGACAGTACAAGTCGTACGGCAAGGCCCCGCAACGACGCCAGAATCGTTTTGAAACGGCTTCCAAGTCGCGCTCGCCTCGCCGCTTGCCCGGTAGTTGCGGCTGGCGGTGGTGGTTGAAAACCGGAAAGCCCCGGAGCAGGAATGCTCCGGGGCTTTTTCTTTGAGGTTCTTGCCGATCGGGGGAGGACTAACGCGCCGTCGGTCCCCACCTCACGATCACGCCATCGCCGCCTGAACGGCCTCGGCGCAGATTGCCTCGTGCCGATCCGCCGAGCCGAAGATCAAATCCGCAACAATGGCACGCTTGTAGTAATGGCCGATCACGTACTCGTCGGTCATGCCGATGCCGCCGTGCAACTGAATGGCCTGCCCGCAGACATACCGGGCAGCACGGCCGACAAACGCCTTGGCCTGCGAAACCCGGTGCAACAGCGTGGCTTCGTCCTCATGGTCGATGGCTGCCAGCAGCGAGAACAGCATGGAACGCGCCAGCTCCATCTCCGCGGCCATGTCGGACATGCGATGTTGCAGCGCCTGGAAGCTGCCGATGGGCACGCCGAACTGCTTGCGCACCTTGAGGTAATCCGCCGTGACCTCGACGGCTTTCTCCATGCCGCCGACAAGCTCCGCGCACAGCGCCGCCGTTGCGTGCGCCAACCCGTGGCGCAGTGCGCGCAAGCCTTCGCCCGGCTCGCCGAGCATGGCCGAAGGCGGCACGCGCGCGCCATCGATTTCCAGCTCCGCCGCCCATGTGCCGTCATGTAGTGGCAGCGCGTGGCACGTCAGACCCGGCGTGCCGGTGTCGACGAGAAAGAGCGTGATCGCGGACGGCTCCCCACTATCGGCAAGGCGCGCCGACACGATGAAGGCATCGGCATCCACACCGCCCAGCACCAGCGTCTTGGTGCCACGCAACGTATAGCCGTCCGGGCCAGCCTCGGCTGACGTCGAAACGATCTCCGGCATTCCACGCGCATCGGCTTCGCTGTACGCAAGCGCGTAGCGTCGCGCCCCTTCGGCCAATGGTGGCAACAGTGCCTCTCTCTGGTTCGGTGTGGCTGCGGCCATCAGGGTCTGCGTGGCCAGCACACCGCTACCCAGATATGGCTCCAGCACCAGGCCGCGCCCGAGTTCCTGCGCGATCAGGGCGGTGTCGATCACCGAACCGCCCAGGCCGCCGCAAGTCTCGGGCAGCGCGGCGGCCAGCCAGCCGTTCTCGGCAAAGGTCTGCCAGTGACGGGTACCGCCAGTCTGGCCCGCCTGGATCAACGCGGTGCGGGCTTCGAATGCATATGCTTTCTCGACGAAGCGTCGTGCGCTGTCCTGCAGCATTTGCTGCGCATCATTCAGCTTGAAATGCATGGATATGGAACCCTCGTGCCGGGTCAGAACTGGAACAGCGACTTGGCGATGATGCCGCGCTGCACTTCGCTGGTACCACCGTAGATCGTGGTGGCCCGCCGGAAGAGCATGTCGGCCGCGATGGACTGCGCCACCTCCTGCATCGGCAGCGACCGGGCACCTGCCGTGGCCGCGTGCGATCCCGGATACGCCACCGCGCCATGGTCGCCCAGCGCCTCGACGAGGAACTCGCTCATCTTCTGCTGCAACTCGGTACCTCGCACCTTGAGGATCGAACCCATCGCGTGAGCCGCTGGACTATGGTCCGCCTCCATGGCCGCCACACGCTGCACCATCACCGTGATCGCCTGCAACTCGGCCTCCAGGCGTGCCAGGCGCAAGGCAAACTCGTGCCGGCCGATCAAGGTTCCGCCGCCCACCCCCCGCGTGGCAGCCAACGCACGCAATTGCCGCTGGAAGCGCTGCAGCGTCGGCAGGTCCGCCGTCGACGCGTGCTCGTTGTTGAGCAGGAACTTGGTGAGCTTCCACCCCTCGCCCTCGGCGCCGACGAGGTTGCCCACAGGTACCCGCACGTCCTCGAAGAACGTCTCGTTCAGATGATGCGCGCCGTCGATGCTGATGATCGGCCGTACGGTGATGCCTGGCGTCTTCATGTCCACCAGCAGGAAGCTGATGCCGGCCTGCTTCTTCACCTGCGTATCGGTACGCACCAGCAGAAAGATCCAGTCGGCCTCATGCCCATAGCTGGTCCAGATCTTCTGACCATTGACGACGTAGTGATCGCCGTCGCGCTCGGCGCGGGTCCGCAGCGAAGCGAGATCCGACCCGGAGCCCGGCTCGGAGAAGCCCTGACACCACATCCGCTTTCCAGCGAGAATCGCCGGCACGTGGGCGGCCCGCTGCTCCGGTGTGGCGAAATAGTTCAGCACGGGCCCCACCAGCTTCTGCGCGAAGCCATCCTGCGTCGGCGCGCCTGCCGCGCTGCACTCCTCGTCGAAGATCAGCCGCTGCGGCACGGTCCAGCCAGTACCGCCGTGCTCGCTGGCCCAGTACGGCGCGCCCCAGCCCTTGGCATGCAGGATGCCCTGCCAGCGGGCCAGATCCGCGCGTGGGGAGCGAAAGCCACCCTTGCGGCGCGGCAGGTCGGGGGGAAGACTCTCGCGCAGGAACTCGCGCACCTCCTGCCGGAATGCCTGCAGGCTGGGGTCGGGTCGGAAATCCATCTGAAGCTCTCCTGATCAAGCCAATGGACTTCACAGTAAGCGGCCAGACGTTGAAAGACAGCCCCCCGCTACTGGTGGGGGGGGCCAATATGCGCCTGGCCCGGTCGCCGCACGACTTCGCTATTCCATATGCCAGGTCTCGCCGGAAGCACTACACTAATCCACACCCGCAGACTCTCCAGACGAGGCCCACCATGCAGGCTCCCGACACATGGCGTTCCATTCGCCTCTACGTCCTCTGCCTTTGCATCCTTGCCTGGCTCGGCGGCTGCGCGGCGCTGACGGGTCAGGAACCGCTGCGGGTTGCCGTGGCTGGTGTCGAACCGATTCCGGGCGAAGGGCTGGAGATGCGCTTCAACGTCAAACTGCGCATTCAGAATCCCAACGATGCGCCGATCGAGTACAGCGGGGTGTCACTGGAGCTGGACCTGAACGGCCAATCCTTCGCCAGCGGCGTCAGTGACCAGAGCGGGACCGTGCCCCGGTTTGGCGAAACAGTGATCGACGTGCCATTGACCGTCCCCGCGTTCTCCGCCGTGCGTCAGGCGTTCGCCTTCGCCGGCGGCGTGAGTTCGGGCAACATTCCATATGAAGTGCGCGGACGACTGGCTGGCGGCTTTGCTGGCGGCACGCGCTTCACCGATCATGGAAAGCTGTCGCTGCCGACGGGGGGTACTTAAGGCTGATCCCATAAGTCAAACGCCCCGAAGCATCTCTGCTCCGGGGCGCCTTTCAAGCACGATTATCTTCCGCCGATCAACTCAGGCAAGCTCCTGCACCAGCGTCTCGCCTTCGACTTCCTCATCTATCGCATCGACCTCGCGGCCCGGCAGGCACAGGTTGAGTACCACGGCCACCAGCGCGCCGACGGTGATCCCGGAACCGAATACTTCCTTCACGAACGCAGGCAGCTTGCCGAGCAGATCCGGACGGATCGTCACGGCCAGGCCGCATCCGATCGACACCGCAATGATCAGGCTGTTGCGCTTGGTCGGTGCCGAATGACCCAGCATTCGGATGCCAGCCGACACGATCATCGCGAACATCATCAGGCCCGCGCCACCAAGCACGGGCTGCGGAATCGTCACCACCAGCGCGCCGAGCACCGGGAACAGCCCCGCAAGCACCAGCATCCCGCCGGTCAACGCCACCACATGGCGGCTGGCGACACCGGTCAGCGAGACCACGCCCACGTTCTGCGCGAACGTCGAGACAGGGGGGCTAGACAGCAGCGCCGCGAACGCGGAGCCGACACCATCGCAAAGAATGCCGCGCGCCAGCGTCTTGCCAGGCATAGGCGTGCGCGTTGCCGAACCTAGCGCCATGAACGTGCCGGTCGTTTCAACGATGGTGACCAGGAACGCCAGGGACATCGCGGCGATACCGGAGATCGGGAACTTCATGCCGAAGCTCGCGGGCTGCGGCAGCGCGAAGACCGGCGCATCGTGAAGCTGCGAGAAGTCCACCATGCCAAGCGCCAGACAGATGAGGTAGCCGATCATGATGCCGAGCACCACGGCCGACGCCGACACGATGCCCTTGCCCCACTGAACGAAGCCGATCACGAGCAACAGCACGATGCCTGCAATCGCCAGTGAGCCGGGCGCCGCGTAGTTGGCGCTACCTGCGCCACCCGCTGCCCAATCTATTGCAACCGGTGTCAACGACAGGCCGATCATCGTGACGACGACACCTGTCACCGTGTGCGGAAACAGCTTGCGAATTGTCGGCATGAAGAAGCTGCCCACAATCATCACCAACGATCCGGCCAGCGATGCGCCGAGAATGCCTGGCACACCGTGCTCGAGGCCAACACTGATGCCGGCGCCAACAAACGTGAAGCTGGTGCCCATGACGCAGGGCAGCCGAATGCCGACGGGACCGACTCCCTTGCACTGGATGATCGTGACGATGCCGGAGCCAAGCAACGCGGCATTCACAAGCGCGACGATCTGATCTGGGGGAAGTTTGAGCGCGCCGCCCAGAACGAGCGGTACGGCGATGATGCCGCCAAGCGCGGCGAGCAGATGTTGTGCGGCAAGCAGCACGGTCGTCAGGATCGGTGGACGATCCTCGACCTTATAAAGCAACGTCTCCATGCTTCAGGGTCTCCTCGGTTGATCCGGTCATAGCCGAATTTGTCCTCGGGTTTTTATCACAGAACCTGTCACTTTTGCATACAATTTTTGTAATACAAATTATGCATCCTAATGGCGGAAACGAAATCCTGCATCGGCATCGCCTTGCCAAACAGCCACCCTTGCGCGTATCGCACGCCGCGCGCCATGAGATAGTCCGCCTGTTCCTGGGTCTCCACGCCTTCGGCAATCACCGCGACGCCGACGTCCTTCGCCATGTCGATGATGTGCGCCACGACGTGCCCCCTGACCGAGTTCGTGCCGATGGCCGACACGAACGATTTGTCGATCTTGATGTAGTCCACGTCCAGCGAGCCAAGGTACGAGAGTGACGAGTAGCCCGTGCCGAAATCATCGATCGCCACGCGAATGCCAAGCTTGCGTAACCTCTCGAAGTTAGGGATGACGCGGCTGGCTTCGAGCAGCACACCTTCAGTAGCTTCGACCATCACGCCGTCAACGCCACACGCATGCCTGACGTCGGCAATGCGTTGCGCAATCGCGCAAGCGGCCAGATCCTCGGCGGACAGATTGACCGAGAAGTACATCGCACGGGCAAGGTCCCGCGGCAACGCCTGTGCGTCGGCAACAAGCAGATCGAGCATTCTGTTCGTGAGCTTCCTGATGCGGTGATGCCGCTCGGCCAGCGGGATGAACTTGTCGGGCGCGATCCATTGCCCATCGTGGCACCAGCGCATCAGTGCTTCGGCGCCGATCCATTTCCCGCTTTCCAGTTCGACGATCGGCATGTACGCGAGGGACAGTTCATCGTCACGTAGCGCGCGATCGAGCTGCCGCAGCAACCCGTGTCGCCGACGCAGCCCCAGCCGCGCGAGCGCCACGAGCGCACCGCCGAGCAACGCGCCAAACGGTACCAGCCATATCGCGACATTGCGCCAGTTGGCATGGAGCGCGCTGTCCGGAGACATCACGACCGCTGCATAGTCACGCGAGGGGGAGAGGCTGACCGACCCCGTGGCGCCACGGTGCTGCCACGTGATTGCGCCGCGTTCGCGAATCAGTGGCGGCATGCCGTCAAGATCGATCGGGTCGCGTTGCACGATGATCTGTCTGTTGGAAATGGCAACGAGCGCGATCGCGAAGCCGCGACTGTCGCCGCCGGTGTCGAGAATCATGTCCGGCAGCGCCAGGCTCGAATAGCCGGTGACCGAGTCAGTCAGCGCGATGTATCGCCGACTCTCATCGAACGGCAACTTCACGGCCGTTCGCACCCATTTGCCAAGACGGCTTTGGTAGGCCGGCGGACCGATCGGGATACCCGCATCCCCGTAACCGTAGGACGAGCATTGCAGCACGTTGCCTTCGACGTAGCCCACCACCTGCAGATAGCTTGCGCCGACGGCGAGGTTGCGCATCAGCGCAACGTTGTCCGGAGAACATGGAGATGTGGCGCCATGCCGCCTCAAGGCCGCATTGATACGCAAGTTCTGCTCGCTGAAGACGTGGGCCCGGTACAGGACCTCCGCAGCAAGGATGCCGGTGTGCAGTTGCTGCTCGCTCAGCGCGAGGCGGTAGCTCATCCAGACCGAGGCACAGACGGGGAGCATGAAGGCTAGAGCAAGCGCCGCATAGGTCACGATCCTCGTTATCAGCCCCCTCATCCGCACCTCGATTCGTTTTTTTTGAGCCGATCAATCTATGCACTACGGCGGTTCGACGCTTAACCACTGGGGACAATAGCTTGACGGCTCGGGACATGACACCGCTGCATTTGAGAAATGACATATTGATGCTCAATAAATTCCGCCCGGCATCCGTTAGCGCTTCGGATCGGGATATGGGGTGTTCCCCCTGGGGCTGTTTTCTCGCCCGCTCCCGACCGTCAATGACAACAATCGAAGGCCACACAGGAGGACAACAATTCATGCGCCTGCTTCGCGGTATGACAATTCAACGCAAGCTCATCCTGAGCACAATCACCTGCCTCCTGCTCGTTGTGACAATGACCGCGATGCTCATCCTGTGGCAGATCAGCAAGGGGCTGCAGGAGCGCGTGGTCGATCTGGAATTGCCGGCGATCGTCGGCGAGATTCGCAATGACATGCTCCATCAGATCGCACGCCCGTTGGCCGCCGCCCAGGCAATGGCCGGCAACACGATGCTGCGTGACTGGGAGAGCAACGGACTCGCGGAGGACTACGTGCCGACGTGGCGCCGCTACGCTGCGGAGGTCAAGTCCCGCAATCAGGCGGACGCGGTCTTTTGGGTATCGGCCAGCCAGGGCAAGTACCTCACGGAGAAAGGCGTGGACCGCACCGTGCAGGCGGATTCCGCCGGCGACAAATGGCTCTTCGACTTTCTCTCACGCGGCAAACCCTACGAGCTGTCGCTGGACAAGGATCGGGATTCGGACAGCTACATGCTGTTCATCAACGCGCGCGCGGAAGCCGGTAATGGCAAGCTTGCCGTGGCGGGTCTGGGGCTGTCCATCAATCATCTGGCCGAGACGATCAACGGATATCGCCTGGGAAAGACCGGCTCGATCTTCCTGGCTCGCGCCGATGGCAAGGTACTGATGCATCGCGATGCGAAACTGGCGGAGGCCGGCACGCCGTTGGCGGACCTGCCAGGCTTCACCACCGATGCCGCGCGGGCGCTGCTGGCGCGGCAGCCGTTCGTGCATGCGGAGGTTGATGCCCCGGAGGGCAAGCGAATCGTTGCGGCATCCTATGTGCCCGAACTGGACTTGTACGTGGTGGCGCAGGTGCCCAAGTCCGAAGTTCTCGAAGAGATTCGCCACTCGTCGATCATCGCGGCCGTGACCGCGGGCCTGTCGGGCAGCCTGCTCGGCGTCATCGTGCTCTACTTCGTGATTCGCGCGCTGATGGCG
The DNA here is from genome assembly GCF_000319775.1 of Cupriavidus sp. HMR-1. NCBI lineage: Bacteria > Pseudomonadati > Pseudomonadota > Betaproteobacteria > Burkholderiales > Burkholderiaceae > Cupriavidus > Cupriavidus sp. HMR-1. The sequence continues at coordinate 35,154 of NZ_ANKP01000021.1, read as the reverse complement.
CCGATCGGCCGCGTGGCCAGCGCGCTCGACGCGATCGCCACGGGCAATGGTGACCTGACCCAGCGCCTGCCGGTGGACTCGCAGGATGAAGTTGGCCGGCTTGCGGATGCTTTCAACCGTTTCGTCGCATCGCTGAATCGCACGATCGGAGATGTCCGGCAAGGCGTGGTGGCCATCGCGGATGCGACGCGCGAGATCGCGCAAGGCAATCACGATCTGTCCACCCGCACGGAGAATCAGGCGGCGGGCGTGGAGGAAACGGCCTCCGCCACCGAACAGCTCACGGCCACCGTGGCCACCAACGCGGAAACCGCGCGCCGCGCGAGCGCGCTGGCGGCCTCGGTATCCACGGACGTGCGCCGCAGCGGCGAGATGATGACCAACGCCGTATCGACCATGGAAACGATCACGCATAGCGCTGGCCAGATGTCGAGCATCATCGACGCTATCGAGGGCATCGCGTTCCAGACGAACATCCTGGCGCTCAATGCAGCCGTGGAGGCCGCGCGTGCCGGCGAGCATGGTCGCGGCTTTGCCGTGGTGGCGGGAGAAGTACGGGGTCTGGCGCAGCGCTCGGCAAACGCCGCCAAGGACATCAAGACGCTGATCGTCGGCACCGAGGAAGCCGTTCGTACCGGACGTTCGCTCGTCAATGAAGCCGGCAATGCCATGCAGCAGATCGTGCCGGCGATGCAGCAGGTCAGCACGCTGGTGGAAGAGATCGCGGAGGCCAGCGGCGAACAGAGCCGCGGCCTGGGCGAAATCAATCTTGCGATTACCGAGATGGACAGCACCAACCAGCAGAATGCCTCGCTGGTGGAGCAGGCGGCCGCCGCCGCGAAATCGCTCGAGGATCAGGCGACCGTGCTCAATCGCGTGGTCGCCGTGTTCAAGCTGGACGAACGCCTGCTGCAGGCCTGATCAGCCGGCCTTGCGCTTCCATTCCGCGTAAAGATCCGGGCACGATGCCGGCCGCACTGGCATGTACCGGATCTTCATCGACTGCTCGGCGAACGGCTTCGCCAGGTCGGCATAGATGGTCGCGGTGGAAAGACCGTATGGCTCGCCATCGTCGTTCGAATAGGCGTAGGTCACTTCCTTCACGCCCGCCATCCGCATCGCCGCCATGCACATCGGGCAAGGATGTCCGCTGGCATAGACGGCACAGCCATCCAGGCTGGGGCTGCCGAGCTTCTGGCTGGCGGCGCGAATGGCCGTCAGTTCCGCATGAGCGGTGGGGTCGTTGGTGCTCAGGATCTGGTTGACGCCGGTGGCGATCACTTCACCGTCCTTCACGATGACAGCCCCGAACGGCCGGCCACCCTGCTCCAGGTTGGCACGAGCCAGCTCGATGGCTTCACCCAGATATCGTTCCGCGAGATTCGTGTTCATGTTGCTTCCTGCTCTTTATGGATTGCCGCTCTGGCGGCAGGCCAATGGTAACCGTGGACGGCGCATCCTCGCATCGTTCGCTTATCGCACATTTGCATCGCGGCGCATCCATTTTTGACCGGCGTTGACACGCCATTGCGTGGACGTGTCCCCGATAATGAACCGCGCCGATCCCATCGGCTGCATATGTTCCGCCATGCGGACGTAATAAAGAGAATCAAAGTAGGAGATGACGTCTTGCGTATCAAGCATCAAGCATCGCGCATTGCGCGCGTTGTAGCTATTGCCGTTGCCGGCCTTTCCATCCACCACGGCGCCATCGCCGCCGACGCATGGCCGGCCAAGCCGATCAAGGTGATCGTGCCCTATACCCCGGGTGGCTCCACCGATACCGTTGCGCGCGTGGTGTTCGAGAAGGTTTCACAAAGCCTTGGCCAGCCGATCGTGATCGAGAACAAGCCGGGCGCCAACAGCACGCTGGGTGTCGGCGTGGTGGCCCGTTCGGCGCCCGATGGCTACACCTTCGTATCCGTGCTGGCCGCCTACAGCGCGAACATGTCGCTGTATTCGAAGCTGAGCTACAAGCCCACCGACCTGGCGCCGGTCGCCGAGATGGCCGAGCTGCCGCTGTTCCTGTTCTCCAGCAAGAAGCTGCCGGTCAAGACCGTGGCCGAACTGGTCGACTACGGCAAGAAGCATCCGGATACGCTGACGTTCGGCTCCAGCGGCATCGGCAGTTCGGCGCACCTGACCGGCGAGCGGCTGGCGATGGAATCGAAGGTCAAGATGACCCACATTCCGTACAACGGCAGCGCCCCGATCCTGCCCGCGCTGGTCTCGGGCGAAATCTCGATGGCGTTCGATCCGCTGCTGGTGCCGATGCCCCACGTGAAGTCCGGCAAGATCAACGTGCTGGCCGTCGCATCGGCCAAGCGCTGGCCGAGCGAGCCGAATATCCCGACGATGGAAGAGTCCGGTTTCCCGGGCTTTGTGATGAGCTCCTGGACGGGCCTGCTGGCACCGGCAGGCACGCCGCAACCCATCATCGACCGGATGGCGAAAGAGATCGCCGCCGCCACGCGTAACCCCGACGTGACGAAGAAGCTGACGGAGCTGGGCTTTATCCCAGTCGGCGGCACGCCCGAGGAGTTCCGCAAGCTGATCGAACGCGATACGTCGCGCTACGGGCAAATCGTGAAGGCTGGCAAGATCACGCTGGACTGACGACTGACAGGTACGGGCGACACCATGGTGCCTGTACCTCTGCTTATGCCTGTATCCGCGCGGCGCGGGAAGTCTCTCCGCGTCGCGCGTTGCTTCAATCGCCCCACCCTACTCGTTCCGGCCCCACGCGTCCGGCCAGTCTCCCTGCCGGCCGACATAGGCATCCACCGCGCTGCCCACCGTCGGGTGAAAGCGATCCTCGCCGATCACGTCCATCAGTTCGAAGCGCCGCAGCTTGTCACGGACCGGGTCCTTCATCTCCGCAAAATGCAGGGCGATACCGTGCTCGCCCAGTGTGCGACTCAGCTCGCGCAGCATGTCAGCGGACGTCACATCCACACTGGTCACCGGCTCCGCGGCCACCACCACGCGGTACACGGGGGCCGGAGACTCGTCGATCGCTTCCTGCAGGCGTTCCTGGAACAGCTCGGCATTGGCGAAGAACAACGGGGCATCCCAACGGAACAGCACAAGCCCGGGAATCCGCTTGCCGTGCGGATAGCGCTCCAGGTCATGGTAGCCGCGCAGGCCCTCGACTTGTCCGAGTATCGCGTAGTGGGGTCGCCAGCCGTCCCAAAGGAATTCAATAATGGCGAGCACCACCGCAAGGCCGATACCGGGAATCGCGCCGAACACGGCAACCGCCACGAAGCAGACCATCGAGAGCCAGAACTCCCATTCCTGGATGCGATAGATCCGCTTCAGATCCGCGAACTCGAACAACCCTAGCGCGGCGGCAATCACCACTGCCGCGAGCGCGCTGTTCGGCAAATAGCGCATCAGGTCAGGCGCCACCACCAGCAGCGCCGCGACAGCCAGCGCGCCCACCACGCCAGTCAACTGGGTCCGCGCGCCGGCCGCCTCGGCCACTGGCGTGCGTGACGCGCTGCTGCTGATCGGGAAGCCCTGAAAAAAGCCCGCGGCGAGGTTGGCGGCGCCAAGGCCAACCATCTCCTGGTTCGGGTCCACGCGGTGATGGTGCCGTGCCGCGAAGCTGCGGGACAGCACACTGGTATCCGCGAAGGCGATCATTGCCACCGCGCAGCCACCCGCCACGATCTTGACGAAGTCGAGACCACTGGCCCAGGGCACCGCGAAGGCCGGCAAACCCTGCGGGATCGAACCCAGCACCTTCACACCCATCTGGTCCAGGTCGAACATGATCACGCACAGCGTTGCCACGATCACCGCTATCAGGATGCCCGGCACGCGTTCGAAACGCTTGAGCGCGAGGATCAGCACCAGGCTACCGGCCCCAACCGCGGCGCTATACCAGTTGACCTGGCCGGCAACCAGCGCCTGGCCCAACAGCACCAGTTCCCGCAGCGGCCCGGTGTCCTCCACGCGGATGGCGAAGATCTTCGGCAACTGGCTGACCAGCACCGTGAACGCAATCCCGTTCATGTAGCCGTAGCGGATGGGCTTGGACAGCAGCTCGGTGATAAAGCCCAGCCGCAACAGACCCATGACGATGCAGAACAGCCCCGAGACGATTGCCATCATGCTGGCCACCGCGATCGCGCGCGCCGGATCGCCACCGGACATCTGGACGACCACTGCCAGCACCGGCGCTGCCAGCGCCGAATCGGGGCCGAGCACGAGAATCCTGCTGGGGCCGAATACCGCATAGGCAAGCAGCGGCACGATGGTCGCGTAGAGCCCGTAGACACCTGGCACGCCTGACGCTTCCGCATAGGCAATACCAACCGGCACGAGCATCGTCGTCAAGACCAGCCCCGCCGTCAGGTCCCGTGGCAACCAGCTTGCCTGGTAGTCCCGGGCCATCGCCACACCCGGCAGCCATCGCAGCCAGGCATTGGGGATCCGCGCTTTACGCGAGGCGCCTGGGTTGCGGCCGTCGGATAGCATGGTCGGTCCTTTTTCTAGTTGCGATGCGCCGTGGGGATTCGGCAAGACATGGCCATACATCCCTAAGCATAGATGTGGATCATCAAACCCGCGCGACTAGTCGCTCCACCCGTTCGGCCACGAAATCGCGCAAGCCGCGCAGCAGCGGCGTCAGTTGCGAACGCCCCGCCACGACCATATACAGCGGCGACGCTTCGGCCGTCCATTCGGTGCACAACGCACGCAGGCGACCCGCCGCGAGATCGTCGGCCACATCGAACCAGGCCTTGTAGGCGATGCCCTTGCCGGCCAGCGCCCAGCGGCGCACGGCGTCCCCATCGTTCGAAACATTGGCCGGCTTGACGCGCACGGTCAGTGTCTCGCCGTCTTCGCGCGCGAAGCGCCAACGATCATGCACGTCATCGCCAAACATGTAGCAGAGACAGCGATGCGCGGACAGGTCATATGGCGTTTGCGGCATGTCGTGACTGGCGAGATAGCCCGGCGAAGCGCATAGCACCCTGTGGATGCCCGTTGCCACCGGCACCGCCACGAGATTCGAATCCGGTGGCTCACCATAGCGGAAGGCCACGTCGACGGGATCGCTGTAGATATTCGCCACGCGGTCCGTCAACTGCAGCCGGAATTCGACCAGGGGATGGCGGTCCTGGAACGCATCGAGCCAGGGCAGCAGCAGGTTGCGTCCGAAGTCAGACGGGGCAGACAGCCTGACCACGCCCTGGAACGCCTGGTTGCCGGTGACCAGATCCCGGCTTGCCTGCTGCAGCACCTCGAGCGCGGGCCGGCATTGCGCCAGGTACTGCTCGCCCTCGCGGGTCAGCCGCATCGTGCGCGTGGAGCGCACGAACAACTGGACGCCCAGTTCGCCTTCCAGCCGCTTGAGCGCCGCGCTGGTGGCCGCCGGCGTCAGGTCCAGCGCCCGCGCGGTGGCGGACAAGCTGCCGTTATCGGCGGTTCGCACGAAAATATCGAGTTCCTGAAGCAATCTCATGGGCGTCGAAGGCACAGGGCCGATCTGGAGCGATTTTCAAATTTTATTTGAATACGGGTACAAGTGAAGCCCCGTTTTTCAATCGACTGCGTAGTGGGATCATCCACCATCCCCATCACTTCGAAGGACGCGCCATGGATTCCGCACATCCCGCCAGCCCGCGCGAAGCCTGGCAGTTTGACCACCTCAACGTGTCGATCGGTGCTGATCATGCGTTGCGCGCCCTGTTCGAAGGCGTGATGGACATGCATCCCGGGTATCGGCCGCCATTCCCTTTCCCTGGCTTGTGGCTCTATGAGGGCGACCAGGCCATGGTGCACGCGGTGGACGACGACTCGCTGTCGGCCAGCAGCGGCGAAGTCCGCATGGGCCATATCGCATTCCGGAGCCAGGCCAGCGCGACAGACGTCATCGCCCGCCTGCAGGCAGCCGGCCTGCGTTTCCGGGTGGCCCATGTTCCCGCCGACGACACCATCCAGATTTTTGTGCCACTGCCCGGCGGACTGGTGGTCGAGCTCGATGTGCCGGGCGATCCGGACATCGCCACCAGTCACCAGTACAGCGCCGCTCGGCGCGCGCCGGACGCGGGCGACATCTGAATTCGTATTCACCCTTCCCCAACTTCGCATCCACCTGAACAAGGAAACACCATGAAAGCTATGAAACTCTCGGAGATGATCGCCACCCGCCATACCGTGAAAGCGTACGAGCCCGGCCGCACCATTCCGCAGGACGTCATCGACGAACTGCTGGCCGTGCTGCACAAGAGCCCGTCATCCGTGAATTCGCAACCGTGGCACTTCGTGGTGGCGTCCACGCCGGAGGCCCGGGCACGCGTGGCGCGTGCCGCCAGCGGTGGCTACAGCGCCAATGCGCCGAGGATCGAGAATGCCTCGCACGTGATCGCACTGGCCGTGCGCGCCGACATGGACGACGCCCACCTGAACAAGCTGCTGGAAGCCGAGGAGCGCGATGGCCGCTTTACCGCGGAAGGTGCGAAGGCAGGGCAGAACAAGGGACGTCGTTATTTCGTCGACCTGCACCGCTTCGCGTTTCGCGACGTCCAGCAGTGGATGGCGAACCAGGTCTACCTGGCACTCGGCAGCCTGCTGACGGGCGCGGCGGTACTTGGCGTGGATGCCACGCCGATGGAAGGCTTCGACCGCAACATCCTCGATGCGGAACTCGGCCTGCGCGAGCGTGGCTATACCAGTCTCGTGCTGGTGTCACTCGGCTACGGCAGCGAGCAGGACTTCAACGCCGACCTCCCCAAGTCGCGGCTCGGCAAGGAAGAGGTCTTCACGTTCCTGTGACGGACGTCATTAAGGGACGCCATTGAGGGACGCCATTGAGGGACGCCAGCACGACGATGCTGGCGTCCTTGCGTGGGGATACGCGCGCGGGTGGGTTCCTGCTCATGCCTCGTTCGGCGACAGCCACGCCGAGCGCGGCGCGGCGTCTCCGGCGCGCGGGTCGCGCTGCAGGATGCGAGCAAATTCGTCGAGATCCACCTTGGCCTCGCCGGTGGTCACCTGCTGTTGCAGCAGCACCATGACCGGATGCGGCGGACGGCCCATCGCCGTAGCCACCTCCTCGGCCGCACGGAACCCGCCGCGCGCGGCCATCACCGCGATCGCCGCCAGCGGCCCCTTGTAGCTGCGCTGGTCCTGCAGGAAGCTCCGCATCGGTGCCGCCAGATGCTCCACCCAGACCGGCGCCATCACCACCACGCTGCCGCAGGTATCGAGCGGCGGACCGTCGTAGCGATAGCCAACCTTGCGGCCCAGCCGATTATCCAGGACACAACGCAAATCTCCCCACCAGCCCGCCCGGCTGACCGCGTCGCGCAGTTCGACCACGCGCCAACCCAGGCGCGAGCCGAGCATTTCGGCGGCTTGTCGCGTGGTGCCGGTGCGGGAGTAAAAGATCACGAGGTTTTCAGCCATGTTGTCTCCTGATTGCCGAATGGATGGCGCTGACAGATTTCATCTGTCAGCCTAGCGGCAGACGTTGCCACGTGTTTGACGTACGTCAATCTGCGATCGGGCCTAGTGTCTAGACTCGAGACACAATCTTGCAGTTCAGACCCAAGAGGCCGTCATGCATCGCAACACATACTTCCTGGCCATTGCCGCCGCAGCCGTGGCATTGACCTCGCTTCCAGCCAGCGCGCAGAAGAACTACACCGATGGCGGCGACCTCTACGGCGGCGCGCACGCGCCGGTGACAAAAGACGCACAGGCACCCGCCAAGTCTGGCAAACACAAGAATAGTGCTTCCCGCAGCGGCAAGTTCGATCCCTATTCGGAAGGTGCGCAGACGAAGTCCAATCTGACTCCGCAGAAAAAGGGCGCTGACGACGCGGCGCACGCCGCGAAATTCGACCCATACACCGAAGGCCAGGCTGCCAAGCAGTAACCCGCGCCAAAGCCACGCATATCCGTCACCCCTCCCGTCTGATTGGAACGCTCATGCAAAAAAACGCTGGAACCCTTGACCGCCTCGTGCGCGTCGCCATCGGAGTCGTGCTGATTGCCTTGACCTTGACGGATCAGATCGGCGTCTGGGGATGGATCGGCGCGGTGCCGCTCGTGACCGGTCTACTCGGATACTGCCCGCTATATCGCGTGTTCGGCTTCAACACCTGCCCCATCACTCGCCGCGGCAGTTGACCACCAAACCCTGAGGCGACATCGTCGCCTCAGGAATCGGGCAAACCGCGAACCTGTCGGATATCACGTTCCGCAGCCACTGGTTGCCCACCTCCCGGTGACGGGTAGCGTGCCAGAACACGTTGACACTGATCTCGGATATCTTCACCGGACACGGCGCGGAAACCAGGTTGAACAACGCCAGCGCGCGCTCCGCATAGGCCTGTGGCACCACTGCGATCAGATCGGTCGATTGAAGGATATGACCCAGCGCCGCGAAATGCGGCACGCTCAGCCGCGAGCGTCGCGTCACCCCCGCCTGCTGGATTGCCGCATCCACCCTGGTGTGGCCCGTGCCTTCCGCACTGATCGACACACGATCCGCCGTGGCAAACGCTGCCAGCGTCAAATCCCTTCGTCCAAGCGGGTGCCCTTTCCGAAAGATGCACACGTACTGCTGTAACAACAGCCGACGCTGGAAGAAGCCCGCCGTCAGGCCCGGCAGGAAACCGATCGCCAGATCGATACAACCACTTTCCATCGCGCCCTTGAGTGAATCGCCGTGTATGCACACGGTGCTGATTCTCACGCCTGGCGCCAGTTTGCCAAGCTGCTCCATCAGGCCTGGCAAGAGATAGATCTCGCCGATATCGGTCATCGCCACGGTGAACGCTCGCGTGCTCGTCAAAGGATCGAACGTGGCGCGTGCATTGAGCGAGTGGTGGATGACATCGAGCGCCTCGGTGATCGGCCCGGCTAGCATGCCGGCAAGCTGTGTGGGGACCATGCCCTTCGACGTCCGCAGAAACAGGTCATCGTCCAGCAACTTGCGCAGGCGATTCAGCGCATTGCTGACAGCTGGCTGCGAGATCCCAAGCGTCCGCGCCACGGCGGACATTTTGCGTTGACGCAATAATTCGTTGAATACGACAAGCAGGTTCAGATCGATGTCCTGCAGTTCCATTACTACGTCTCCACCCGATTTATCAGGCACTACCGCGGCATTATCACTAGCGGTGATAGTGCAAATCAACCAGACCGCTATTGTCAACGCTGCCGTAAACGGCACTATGGTGCCCGGACAAAAAGCCAGCAAATACTGTGCCGTGGACGTTAGATCCAATCACCGTATTTCGCGACGCCGGCACACGACCGACGCAAGGCGATACGTCAGGCCCCAGACCGCATCACCCGCCGAACCCGGCAAGCGCAAACTGGCAACGCCAGTCTCGCAGAACCTGAAGAAAACGTCCGTGGCAACTCCCCACCATCAGGGTGTGCCACGACATGGAGATTGAGGATGACTACCGTCGAAACCTGGCAGCAAGTACTGTTGCTTTACGCCGATTACACTGCCGCGCTCGATAACAAGCAATGGGAGAAATGGCCCGATTTCTTCTTAGAGCAATGTGTCTGCAAGATGCAGTCGCATGAGACGCATGTATGCGGCTTGCCGATGGCAACACCCGCATTCGAGAGCTGTGGACTGCTCACGGAAAAGGCTTGTGCGAACAGAATGGACGCCCAGGATTTTCATTACAGGCAGCAGGTCGGCCTCCCGCGCATTCTGGAGGACAGCGGTAGCGAGATCCGCATCGAGACCAGCTACGCGATCTTCCACACCACGTCCGACGACACGTCGGCCATCCACAGCGTCGGACGCTATCTGGACACCATTGCGCGCACCGACGCAGGCTTGAAGTTCGCGTCGCGCGTCTGCATTCTTGAAAGAAGGGCGATCCCGGACTTGCTGACAGGCCGATGCATGAGCCGTTGAGCCAGGGCATCAGCCGCGCGAAATACGGATCCAATCATTTGTCCGGGCCAGTGGTCCTGCTGCCCTTGCCAGTGATTCCATCCCATTGGGCGCCGGACAGGCGGTAGAGCACATGCCTGGCGAGACGATCCCCCGAAGGCAGTGCCGGATGATCGAAATCGTCGCTGGCCGCGTGATGCATGCCAAGCCGCTGCATTACCTGTTCCGAGCGCTGGTTGATCGCCGCGGTGAAGGACACGATCTCGGCAAGCCGCAATGCGCCGAATCCGAGATCCAGCGCCGCGCGAGCCGCCTCCGTGGCATAGCCGCGTCCCCAGTGCTCTCGCGCCAGACGCCAGCCAATCTCCACGCATGGCCCAAATGGGGGCACCCATGACGGTATCGCCAGTCCGGTGAAGCCGATGAACGTCGACGTTTCGCGCAATTCGAGGGCCCACAACCCGAAGCCATGCTGCGCGTGATGCTGACGGATACGATCCATGAGCGCATCGCTCTGGGCATCGGACAGCGTCGACGGAAAGAACGCCATGATCTCTTCGTCCGCATTGATGGCGCGAAACGGTATGCGGTCTTCCTCGCGCCACTGACGCAGGCGCAGGCGAGCGGTGGGCACAGGTTCCATGTTCAGCAGGCTCCGTCTCTTCGGATCTTCGGGTTCCAGAGGGTTCACGGTCACACGACCAGTCGACCACTCACCGATGCCCAGTCACCCAGCGTCAAGTCTCTCGAACCGCCTTGCAGCACGGCACGACGTGCAAGTCGATCATGCCACCATTGTCAGGCCGCGTGAAACTGTTATCCACGTAACCCGGTGGCAACGAATGGGCAGCGCAGAGTAGCGCACATGAATCCGCCACTGAAACAAGGATGCCCCGTCCTGAGGATCTTCCCGAATGATCCTCATGGCGCCGCCTAGAACTCCACCATGGCAAAGTCTTCCTTGCCGACGTCGCACTCGGGGCAGCGCCAGTCGGCAGGAATGTCTTCCCAGCGCGTGCCGGGCGCGATGCCGTCCTCGGGCAACCCGGCCGCTTCGTCATAGACCCAGCCGCAGATGATGCAGACCCACTGCTTGAATTCGCTCTCGGCGTTTGTGGCAGGCTTTTCTTCGGCCTTTGCCTCCGTGCGGGCGGGCGCGGCGTCAGCCTGTGCGGGCGGCCCTTCGAGACTGAACACAAGCGGCGCGGTGGTACCCGACGCGGCCTGCGCTAGATGTGCCTGAAGCTGCGCCAGTAGTGCCTGGGCCTCGTCGATGGTCAGATCCACCCAGTACGGATCGCCTGCGGCGTCGTTCAGGCGTTGCGGAGAGAACTGGAGTTCGACAGAAGTGCCTTTCTTGTACATACGGAAACCGAGCGGGGGCTGGTGCAAGTCAAAAACAACCTCGCACATGGCGGCATTGCACCGGAATTCAAGCCCCCGACATCGTCCGGTCAGGACTTCGCACTCCATGAAGCGCTGCCGCTACCGGCCACCGAGTACAGCGCGCCCGGCGCATTGCGCGTCTTCTGGAAGTCTTCAAGGGACTGGCCACGCATCGCCGCGTAGATATGCAGGTTCGAGACACCGCAGACCGCGCCGAGCTTCTCCAGCATGAAGAAAATCACGCCGTAATGGATCATGCCGCGCCAGTCGTGGCGCGTAATCATGTCGCGCTCTTCCTGCGTCAGTTCCGCTTCGTCGTAGGTTGCCAGCGGATCGGCGCGGAATCGCTCGCGGAATGCCGGATCGATAAGCTGATGCAGATAGCGGTTGATCCGGTATGCGCGCACGCTGGTTTCCAGGGTGAACGGATATGTCCCTTCCAGTTGCTCGATCCCGCGCAACTGATGACCGATGTGCTCGCGCTGGCGTTCGGCACGCGCCTCTCGCAGCGCGGGGTCGTCGGCGGATTCGTTCTCGTAGACCGCCACGGCGATGCCGGTCATCGATGGCAGATAGTAGTCACGATGCAGGCAGCGGACGCGGCTCGACATCGCGCCACGCATCACCATCCACATGACCACTTCCGCGCTCTCGAAGCCGCCTCGCTTCGCGTACTCGGCATGGGTGATGTCTAGCAGCGCCTCGGGATCGGATTCGAACAGGTCGAGGAACTGGTGATCCCACGCGGTATTGTTGAAGCCCGCACGCTCGCCATGCACCTGGTGCGACAGGCCACCGGTGGCGACGATCGCCACCTTGAGGTCTTCCGGGTAGCTCTCCACCGCGCGGCGGATCGCCTCTCCGAGCTTGTAGCAACGACGCGCCGACGGTGCCGGGAACTGCAGCACGCCCACCTGCAGCGGCAGGATCTTCACAGGCCACTCGCCCTCGTGCGGCAGCATGACCGACATCGGCGAGAAGCAACCATGATCGAGCGGCTTGTCCTGGAAGAACGACATGTCGAACTCGTCGGCCACCAGCGATGCGCCGACGTGCCGCGCCAGTTCGACGTGGCCGCGCGCCGGTGGCAGGTTGCGTGGGCCACCGCCCTCATCGGCAGCGTGGTAGGTATCGCCGATACCCAGCGCGAAGGCCGAGTAGTGATCGAAGAAGAACGACGTGACGTGATCGTTGTAGACAACGAGCAGCACGTCGGGCTTTTTCCTGGCGAGCCACTCGCTCACCGGCGCATAGGCCGCGAAGATCGGCGCCCAGGCGGGGTCCTGCTGCTTGCCCGCGTCGAGCGCGAATCCGATGGTTGGCGTATGGGAAGAGGCGATTGCGCCGATGATGGTGGCCATGGCAATACGTCAAGCGGTTACGGCGCGAGGCTGCGCCTTCGTGGAAACAATGGAGATCGCCGCCATGGTCGCCGGAACGGCCAGGATGGCAATCACCGCGCTGAAACTCCAGCCCATCGACAGCAGCACACCGCCCGCCATGGAGCCGGTGATGCTGCCGAAGCGGCCGATGCCGAGCATCCAGCTTACGCCAGTGGCACGCACCGGCGTGGGATAGCACTGCGGCGCGAAAGCGTTGAGCCCGGTCTGCGCGCCGCTCATGCAGAAGCCGGCCAGCAGCACGTAGAGTGCAAACATCGACGACGTGACGCTGCCAGAAGCCAGCATCAGGATGAACACCGCGCCCAGCACATACGACACGCCGATCACACGATGGGGCGCGAAGCGGTCCATGCAGTAGCCCACCACCAGCGCGCCGACGGTGCCGCCGAGCTGGAACAGTGCCGTCAGGTTGGCGGCGCGCTCGATCGGCAGGCCAGCGTCCTTGATCAGCGTGGGCAGCCAGCCGCTCAGCAGGTAGATCACGAGCAGCCCCATGAAATAGGTGATCCACAGCGCCAGCGTCATGCCGCGATAACCCGGCGACAACAGCGTGCGCACGGGCTGCTTGCCGGAGACCGGCGGCTCGCTAATCGTGAACACGGTGTCATCGGCCACCGCGCTGCCGATCACGCGGCGCAGCGTGCGGGCGATTCGCGCCGGCGAGACATTGCGGACCACCATGAAGCGTGCCGATTCTGGAATCAGCATGATGTAGAACGGCAGGCAGATCAACGGAATCGCGCCACCGGCGATCAGCACCGCGCGCCAGCCATGATGCGGCAGAATCGCGGCGGCACCGAAGCCCACCAGCGCGGAGCCGAGGTTGAAGCCCGTGAACATCGTCGCCAGCAACATGCTGCGCGAACGTTCCGGCACATACTCGGAGAGCAGCGTGGTCGTGCTCGGCATGGCCGCGCCCAGACCAAGGCCGGTCAGGAAGCGCAGCAGCGACAAGGTTGCCGTGCCATCGGCGAATGCGCTCAGCAGATTGAATACGCCGAACAGCGCGATGGAACCGACCAGCAGCTTCTTGCGGCCGAAGCGGTCGGACAGCGGCCCGACCACCAGCGCGCCGATGGCCAGGCCGATCGGCGCGGCGCTCATCACCATGCCAAAGGCGGCTTTCGAGATGCCCCATTCGCGTGTGATGTCCGGCGCGAGGAAGCCCATGATGGCCACATCCATCCCGTCCGTGGCGACGATCAGGAAACACAGCACCAGCAGCAGCCACTGGTAGCCGGACATCTTGCGTTCGTTGATATGGGCCCGAATGTCGAGCCGTTGCGTTGTCATGTTGCCGTCTCCTGGCGTGATCCGCCGTGCGGGAGTCAGCGGATTCTAGTTATCGACATGGCTAATCGCCGCGGAAGCGGCCGGCCGCGCATCCCCCATGCACGGCAACGGCAGTCTACGTTCAGCAGGGGATAGCAGTATTGCTTTGTGGCGCGGGCTGCGTTGCCATCTACTTATCGACGGCCTGTTCCATTGACCCGCTGGCGTGCCGCAGCGCGGCGATCAGCGCATCGGCGCCGGGCGAGAGACGCGCGCCCACGCGAGTGGTGATGCCAATGCTGCGCGCCGTGTCGGGCAGCGGGAGCCCCAGTTCGCGCAGCCATCCCGCGTCGATCTCGTGGCGAAGCTGATGGGCAGACAAGGCGGTCACCATATCCCCCTGCAGCAACATGCCGCGCACCAGCGCGAGGTCTCCGGTTTCAACCAGCGGCTGCGGCAACGGCAGGCCACGTGACGCAAACACGCCGTCCAGCGCCTGGCGCGACGGCGACGCGGCGCGAGACAGCACCCACGGATACGGTTCGAGATCGGCCAACGTCACGCGCTTTCTGACCGCCAGCGGATGCGCGGCGCGAACGATCAGCGAGATCCGGTCCTGGAAGAGCCTCTCGGTGGCAAGCCCTTGCGAAGCCAGCGGACGTACCGCGCCAAGAATGAAATCGATCCGCCCGGCCAGCAGGCCCGCGGTCAGCTCCTCATACGGGCTTTCGAGCGTCCGGAAACGCAGATGCGGATGGCGTCGGTGCACGTCGGCAATCGCCATCGGCAACAGCAGCGTGCGGCCCAGCGGCAGCGCGCCAACCGTCACCACACCTTCCAGCACCCCCTTCAACGCGGCGATATCGGCGCGGATGTTGCGCAGTTCGGCCAGAACGCGCTCGAAACGTACCACCCAGCGGCTGCCTGCGTCGGTGGGCACCATGCCCCGCGCCGTGCGCGCGAAGATGGGCTGGCCCAGTGCGTCCTCCAGCCGGGCGATTGCCTGACTGACCGCCGGCTGCGACACGCCGATCGACGCCGCCACGCTGGGCATGTGATGCACCTCGGCCAGCATCGCCGCCACTTCGAGCCGCCGTTCGTTGTGCAGCGCGTCGATACTGGCGACGGCGGCACCCGAATGCGCCCGCATCCGTACCGCTTCCTCCCGCACCTCGCGCAAGGCGGCTTCGATATGCCGCGCGCGCTCGAGCACGATCTCGCCGGCGCGTGTCAGCAGCATCCCCCTGCCCTTGCGCTCGAACAGCACCACCCCAAGCGTCTCCTCGAGCGCGGCCACCGAACGGGCAATCGCGGACGACGCCCGATGCAGCGACTCCGAGGATCGCCGTACCCCTCCGGCAGCGGCGACACCGGCAAAAACGTGAAGGTGATGCAGGCTGATGGTCTCCATGGCGTTGTCCGACCCGATGTTGTATTTGTGCTGTCGATAAGCAGATTAGAACAACTGTCCTGCGACATGGCAACCAAGGGATTCCACGGTACGCCGATACTTCGGCCACCTGATGGACAACCTGATGGACCACCGATCGGACCCCCGATCGGGTCCGGCTTCGCACCCGCCATGACGCCCTGCCTCGCCTCCGATCTCCGCGCGATACCTTGCACGCTGATGCGCGGCGGCACGTCACGCGGACCGTTTTTCCTCGCGAGCGATCTGCCGGAGGACGTGCCAGCACGCGATCGCGTGCTGCTGGCCGCGATGGGCAGCCCAGACCCGCGCCAGATCGACGGCCTGGGCGGAGCCCATCCACTGACCAGCAAGGCCGGCATCGTGTCGCGCGGCACGCCGGGTCATGCCGACCTGGACTTCACGTTCGCGCAACTACAGCCGAACGCCGACACCGTCGATACCACCCCGAACTGCGGCAACATGCTGGCGGCAGTGCTTCCCTTTGCGATCGAACGCGGACTGATTGCGCCGCAGGGCGACATCACCCGGGCACGTGTGCTGACGCGCAACACCGGGATGCTTTGCGACATCACGATCCAGACGCCCGGCGGCGTGCCACGGTTCTCGGGCAACGCGCGCATCGACGGCGTCCCCGGCACCGCGGCCCCGATCGTGATCGATTTTCTCGACACCGCAGGCTCCGTCTGCCATGCAATGCTGCCCACCGGCAACGTCATCGACGTCTTGACGATCAACGATCCGGTGCATGGCGGCTCACGCATGATCGCTGCCACTCTGATCGATAACGGCATGCCGATGGTGCTGATGCGCGCGGAGGATCTCGACCGCACCGGCTACGAAAGCGTGGCCGCGCTCAATGCCGATCACGAGCTCAAGCAACGCATTGAAGCCGCGCGGCTCGCCGCCGGCAAGCTCATGGGGCTGGGCGACGTCTCCGACAAAAGCTATCCGAAGATGTGCCTGCTGGCCCGGCCACGCCAGGGCGGCAGCATCGCCACGCGTTGCTTCATCCCGCGCGTCTGCCACGACGCGATCGGCGTACTGGCCGCCATCACGGTGGGCACCGCCTGCGTGCTGCCGGGCACCGTGGCAAGCGGCATCGCAGCCACCAGCGTCGGGCCGCTCCATGCCATTAGCGTCGAGCACCCGACCGGCGAGTTCACCGTTGAACTGGAAACCGATCCTGCCAAGCCGGGATCGATCGTACGTAGCGCGCTGATCCGCACCGCGCGTCCCATCATGCGCGGCGAGGTACTGGTGCCGACCAGCGCATGGCCTCTGTCTGACGAACTCCCATGATCATCGATTGCCACGGGCACTTCACCACCGCCCCCAAGGCCCTGGAAGACTGGCGCCAACGCCAGATCGCCAGCCTGAACACCCCTGCGCTCGCGCCTTCCGTCAGTGAACTGCGCATCAGTGACGACGAACTGCGTGACGCCATCGCCAGCAATCAGCTTCGCCTGATGCGCGAGCGTGGGATGGACCTGACGATCTTCTCGCCGCGCGCGTCGTTCATGGCGCACCACATCGGCAGCTTTGAAACCAGCGCCACGTGGGCCGCCATCTGCAACACGCTCTGCCACCGTGTCAGCGAGTTGTTCCCCGACCAGTTCGTCGGCGCCGCCATGCTGCCGCAATCGCCGGGTGTCGATACCAAGAGCTGCATCGACGAACTCGAACGTTGCGTGCGCGAGTATGGCTTTGTCGGCGTGAACCTGAATCCGGATCCGTCTGGCGGACACTGGACATCGCCACCGCTATCCGATCCGTACTGGTATCCGATCTACGAGAAGCTTGTCGAACTCGACGTGCCGGCCATGATTCACGTCAGCACGAGTTGCAACGCGTGCTTCCACACCACTGGCGCGCACTACCTGAACGCCGACACCACCGCATTCATGCAGGTGCTGACCAGCGACCTGTTTCAGCGCTTTCCGACGCTGAAATTCGTGATTCCGCACGGTGGCGGCGCGGTGCCCTACCACTGGGGCCGGTTCCGTGGGCTGGCGCAGGAGATGAAGCTGCCGCCGCTTGGCGAACACCTGCTCAATAACGTCTTCTTCGATACATGCGTCTATCACCAGCCTGGCATCGACCTGCTGACGCGCGTGATACCGGTCAAGAACGTGCTGTTCGCCTCGGAGATGATCGGCGCGGTACGTGGCATAGACCCCGAGACCGGCCACTACTACGACGATACGCGGCGCTACATCGATCAGGCCGCGCTCTCGGACGAGGAACGTCACCAGATTTACGAGGGCAACGCGCGGCGCGTCTACAGCCGACTTGACGCGCGACTCAAGGCACGTGGCCACTAGGCAGCGCCATCGAAGCCAGGCATCAACGTTGTTCCAGAAAAATATCTAACGGAGGAGAAGAAGATGAAACTGCGCCACCTGGCGCTGGCGGCCGCGCTCGGCCTGCCCGCCATCGCCAACGCCCAATCCGTGACGCTCTACGGCGTCATCGACACCGGCATCGAGTACCTCAACCACGTCGGCACCGCCAGCAACTCCGTCGTCAAGATGGCCAACCTCAGCGGCACCGTACCCTCCCGCTGGGGCCTGCGCGGCACCGAAGACCTCGGCAGCGGCATGAAGGCCAACTTCGTGCTCGAATCCGGATTCGCCCCCGACAGCGGCGTCTCCAACCAGGGCGGCCGCCTCTTCGGCCGCCAGGCATGGGTCGGCCTCTCCGGCAACTGGGGCCAGGTCAGCCTCGGCCGCCAGTACACCATGCTGTTCTGGGCCACGCTCGACTCCGACATCCTCGGCCCCAACGCCTACGGCTCGAGCTCGCTCGACAACTACCTGCCCAACGCCCGCGCCGACAACGCCATCGCCTACAAGGGCAAGTTCGGCGGCTTCACCGTTGGCGCTACCTACAGCTTCGGGCGCGACACCGTCAACGCCGGTCCCAGCCCCTCCGGCACCAACTGCGGCGGCGAGAACCCCGCCGACAAGACCGCCTGCCGCGAATGGTCGGCCATGCTCGGGTATGAAACCAACTGGTGGGGCATCCTGGGCGCCTATGACTCGCAGCGCGGCGGGCCCGGCGCATTCGGCGGCCTGACTTCGAGTTCGCTCAAGGATGATCGCGCCACCCTCGGTGGCTACATGCTTGTGGACCGCGCCAAGATCGGCGCCGGCTGGATCGGGCGTCGCAACGGCGCCATCGCCACGCCGCGCAGCGACATGTTCTATGCCGGTGTCGCCTACGACATCACTCCTGCGGTGACGCTCTCCGGCGAGGCGTTCTACCTCAAGTACCACAACAGCGCCGACAAGGCATGGCTGGGCGCGTTACGTGCCAGCTACGCCTTCTCCAAGCGCACGTCCGTCTACACCACGCTTGGCTATATCGACAACGGCGGCAAGCTGGCACTGTCCGTGGACAGCGCTTCCACCGGCGCATCGCCCGCGCCTGGCGGCTCGCAGTTCGGCGCAATGCTTGGCATGAAGCACGTCTTCTGACGGCACTTCATTCGTCGGCTTGAGACTGGGCTCCACCTGCCCGCTTCTGGTCATGACTGGCTGGGAGCGGGCTTTTTTTGCGACTGCAGTCCTATACCGAGCAACCCGAAGTGTCGGTGACGTGCAGATACGTGCAAATTGAACCCGTCCCCGGGCCGTTTCAATGCCGGGCCGGCTCGCTATCGGTAGCTCACCGTCACCTCGTTACTGCGGCCTTGCAGGGTGGGAGACAGCCCCCCACGGCCAGCAACCCGGTAGGCAAACACGAACCCTCCAGTCGCATCGTCGCCCGCGAACGCATCGGTCTTGCCCTGCGCGCCAGACAGCAGCACGCAGCGTCGCGCGTTGCACAGATATGCTTCCAGATCGATCGGCGGGGTACTGACGAAGCTGTAGCGCCAGCGTACCGACGTAACGATGCCGCTTGCCTGAGGCATCGTGCCTGGGGGCAACACCGGCGACGACATCGTGCGCTGACCGCGACTGGCAATCAGCGGTCCCTGCGCGGAGCTGGTCCAGGCATAACGCGACCCACTGAGCTCGTAGGTGGCGCGCACGTATGTCTGCGCATCGACCCATGTGGGGGCCAGACAAAGACACAACGCGAACGCCAGAAGATGACGCATCACAACATGCCGCGAAGCTGGTTGCGCAGCCGCGTAATGGCCTGGCTGCGGATCTGGCAGACGCGCGATTCGGTCACTTCCAGCACGGCCCCGATCTCACGCAGGTTCAACTCCTGGTCGTAGCAAAGCGAGAGCACGAGCTTCTCGCGCTCGGGCAGCTTCTCGATGGCACGGATCAGCGCATCACGCATTCCGGATTCCATCAGCACCGTGAGCGGATTCGCTTCGTCGGTCACCCCAAGGTGCCGATCCAGGAAGTCCTCTTCCCCGGAACGTTCGAAGTCCTCATAGTGCAGCAACTGGCAGCCATGGACTTCGTTGAGCAGTTCTTGATACTCCTCCAGCCCCATTTCGAGTTCCTTCGCCACTTCGGAGTCGATGGGGCTCCGGCCGAGTTTCTGCTCGAGCTGGCGCTGCGTGCGTTCGATCTTGCGTGTGAACTGGCGCAGACTGCGCGATTGCCAATCGTTGGCGCGCACCTCGTCGAGCATGGCGCCGCGAATGCGCTGGCTCGCATAGGTCTCGAATCGCGCGCCATGGTTGTCCTCGTAGCGCTTGGCGGCGTCGAGCAGGCCGATCATGCCGGCCTGGATCAGGTCGTCGATCTGCACGCTGGCCGGCAGCTTCGCCGCCAGCTGCAACGCGATGCGTCGCACCAGCGGCGCGTGCGACTTGACCACGTCTGCCTGTTCGAGCTTTCCCTGAATCGTGTACATGGTGGAACTCTCGGTAAATGCTTTCTATCGGTGCCAGCGCCGCGCAAGCATGGCCGCGGCTGACTGTCTGGCTCGGTGTCCGGTCTTGTCGACTTCTTGTTCTGGCTTCATGCGGGAACGGCCACAGCCGCTCCCTGGGGCGTTGTTTCGTGTCGCAACGGCCATGCGCCAATACCGCTGGCGATGTGACGCAGCGCGCTGGTGGATGCCGCTGCGGGATACGCCTCCACCACGCAACGGCCAAGCTGCAATGCGCGGGCCACCAGCGGGTCAATCGGCAGGTATCCGGTCAGACCAGCCTCGACGCCGAGGTACTGGCTCGCGGTACGGGCAAGATTGCGCGCCAGCGCGGCAACGGTCGCTTCGGCGGCCGCCATATTGACGACCAGATGGAAGCGGCGGCATGCGTATTCGTGATGCAGACGCTTGATGCGCGCGTAGGCCGCGGTAATCGACGTTGCCTCCGGGCGCATGACGATCACCACGTTGTGGGCGGTTGCCGCCAGAGGCGACAGCGCGCCGGTCGCATCCGTGCGCGCGTCGATCAGCACCGACCGCATGTCGGGAATCAGATCGGATAGCGCGCGGTCCATGTTCCCGGCGTCGACTTGGATATCACCTGCCGGCAGCACCGCGATGCCACTGGCAGGGCGCGTGCCAATCGCGGCGGCCGCGGTCACCCGGCCGGCCAGCGCATCGGCGAGCGTTGCGACAGGCGCGGCGCCCGACAGACGCGTGGCACGCACGCCATGGCGATCCTCGTCGACGAGCAGCACACGTTCGCCCTGCATGGCCAACGCATTGGCCAGACCCAGTGTCACCGTGGTGGCGCCCGCCCCCGCATCGGCGGCAACCACCGCGATGCGCCGGGTGACGCGCGGCGCCAGCAGACGGCGCAGGCTTTCTGCCTGATCGGAACCCATGACGTTCAAGGCTTACTCCCCTGCGACTGCCAACTGCGGCAGTCCGGCTGTCGCCTGCATTGCCGCGTCGGCAGTGATATCACCGACGGGCGCAGGCGAGGCGGTACGTCCCGGATAGTTCTCCAGCACATCCAGCAGCGCCAGCAGGCGACCCATGCCCTCGTTGAGCACGGCGCCTGGCACCGGCGCATTTGCACGTGTCGCGGCGCGGCCAGCCAGGCGCGACAGGAACGCCGGTGCAGTTGCGGTGGGGGTGTGCTGCAGGCGCAGCGTGGTCAGCCCGAGCTGGAGCGACACCATGCTGGCCCCCTGACTGTCCGACGCATCGCCGTCCTGCGCGAAGTGCTCGGCGGCATGACGCAGCGTGCGGAACTGCTCGTCCGCGGCGTTCGCCCATTGCATCCAGCGAGCGACCTGCGCGGCGTCATCGGTCAGCGCCACGTCGCACAGCACGTACTCGACCGCCAGCGTTTCGCCGGTATCACGGTCCGCCATGCGGGAGACAACGAGGCAGGCTTCGGTACCGGCCTCTGCCGTGTTGTCGCGAGCGCGTCCCGCCGCACGAATCGTCCCTCCCGGAATCCGCACGGCGCAGTGACCAACCCAGTGCACAGCGTCGCGATCGCGCCAGGTCGTGTCGCCAATCGCATGAAACGTCAGCGTGTCGGCGATGGCATCGAGTTTGCTGGCGGCGCCACCCGTGATCACACGCGCGGTCTTGCGCGTACCCGCCACCCAGCGCTCGCCAAGTTGATGCCAGCGCGCAATCACGGCGGCCGATGGCACCGATGCATTCAGGTTGACGACGGTACGGGCCGCCGACAGCGTGGCGCGCACGGTCTCGGCTTCGGCATCGGCGTCCGCTTCTGACATCGACTGCCGCGTACGGCCAACCGGCGCGGTGGTACCGGCCAGCGGCATCCCGTCCCGGTCGGCAAGCCACAGGGTGCATTGCATCAACTGCGGCGCGCGACGACCTTGCACCGGCTGCGTAAAATTCTGCGATACGGCGAGCACATAGCGCTCGCAGGCCCGGCTGGCGTCCCGGCACATGGCCATGCGCGCCTGCTGGCCCATCTGCCGCAAGCCCACGGCACCGGCGCCGCGCTGTTGCCAGAGCTGGCGCGCGACGTCGAAGCCGTAGCCCGCGGCGTTCAACTCTTCCACGCACGTGCCCACGGCATTAGCGCTGTCAGTCAACGAACGCAGCATGTCATCGGCGCCATTGCGCTCGACCGGGCGCGGCGTTGCGGCGTCCGCTGCAGCGGCATGGCGGCGTGCCATGTCGGTGTCATTGAACAGCGAGCCACGACGCGGCGTCATGAACGCGCGTTCCACCAGCGTGCTGGCCTGCGCAAGTTCAAGATGTTCCGGCACACGCTGGCCAGTGGAAGCATAGAAAACCGGCAAGCGATGGCGGATCACCACATCGAGCACGGAACCGAGATGCGTCGCTTCATCGAGCTTGCTGATAATGCAGCCGTCGATGCCACCAGCGTCGCCGGCAGCGTCGTGCCGATAGGCGTGCACGACTTCATTGAGCGTATCGCCATGCGCGGCGCCGTTGAGCAGCAGCACGCGCTGCATCGGCGCCTGCACGCCAGCCAGCATCGCGATCTGGTCGGACAGGCTGCGATCGCGCTGGCTCATGCCAACGGTGTCGATGATGACCAGATGCTTGTCCTTCATCGCCGATAGCGCGAAACGCAGGTCCGCGGCGTCCTTCACCGCGTGCACGGGCACGCCCAGAATGTCGCCGTAGATGCGAAGCTGCTCGTGTGCGCCGATCCGGAAGCGGTCGGTCGTCAGCAAGGCCAGGCGATCGGCGCCATGGCGCAGCACATAGCGCGCGGCCAGCTTGGCCGTGGTGGTGGTCTTGCCCACGCCGGTGGGTCCGATCAGCGCCAGCACGCCGCCCTGATCGAACAGGGCGTCCTCGTTGGACAGCACAGGTACCTTCTTCGCGATTTCCTGCCGGATCCACGACATGGCAGCCGGACGATCGGTACCCACTGGCAGGCGGGAGATCAACGTACGTGACAACTGGCCGGAGAAGCCTGCATTCACCATCCATTCGAACAACGACTCACGCAGCGGATCACCCACGGCCACATTGCCGGCGCCGCTGGACAGGCCAGCAAACTGGCGCTCGAGCATCGAGCGCATCGAGGCAAGCTCGCCACGCAGATCGCCAATGACGCCGTCGTCGGTCCGGGTAGCCTGCCCGTCGACGGCATGGGCCGCTGCGATGGCAATCGGGCCGATCTGCACCGGGGCGGTCTCAAGAATCTGGGACGCGGCCGGCGTGGGCGACACATAGGGCTGCGCATTGGCGTTCACCGCGCCGAGATCGGTGTCGCGCATGGCGACGATTTCCACGCCGCCATCGATGGTCCGGTTCGACAGCACCACGGCATCCGGGCCCATCGCCTCGCGCACCTTGCGCATCGCTTCACGGCCGTTGGCCGCCACAAACTTTGCCACGCTCATGTTCAGTCCTTACGCTGCGCCGCCGATCATGGCGGTGATGCGGATATTGCGGTTGTCCGGTACTTCGGCATGCGACAACACCTTCAACTGCGGCAGGGTGCGGCGCAGGAAGCGCGCCATCAGCGGCCGCAGCGGCGACGGCACCAGCAGGACCGGATCGAGACCCAGTTGCTCCTGGCGCACCACCGCGCCCTGCGCCTGCTGCAGCACCGCATCGGCCAGACCCGGCTCGATGCCGCCACCATTGGCCAGCGCCTGCGACAGCACGCGCTCCAGGCCGGCATCCAGGCCGATGACCTGCAGGTCGGCGTTGTTGGGGAAAAGCTGCTGCGTGATCGCGCGGCCCAGCGCCACGCGCACGAGCGTGGTCAACTCGGCCGGATCGCTGACCTTCGGCGCGTGTTCGGCGATGACATCGAGGATCGTGCGCATGTCGCGGATCGCCACGCCTTCGTCCAGCAGGCTCTGCAGCACCTTCTGCAGGCCAGTCAGCGTGATCGTCTTCGGCACCAGGTCCTCGGTAAGCTTGGGCGATTCCTTGGCGATGCGGTCCAGCAGCGACTGCACTTCCTGGCGACCCAGCAGCTCGGATGCGTGCATCTGGATCAGGTGGTTCAGGTGGGTGGCCACCACGGTGCTGGCGTCGACCACGGTGTAGCCATACGCCTGCGCCTGCTCCTTGAGGGCAGCGTCGATCCATACGGCAGGCAGGCCGAAGGCCGGATCGCGCGTGGCCGCGCCGGGCAGCGTGCCGGTGACCTGGCCCGGGTTGATCGCCATCCACTGGCCCGGATTGGCTTCGCCACTGCCAATCTCAACGCCCTTGAGCGTGATGCGATAGGCGGTCGGCTTCAGTTCCAGGTTGTCGCGGATATGGACCACCGGCACGAGAAAGCCGATGTCCTGCGCGATCTTCTTGCGGATGCTCTTGATACGGCCCAGCAACTCGCCGTTCTGGGCGCGGTCCACCAGCGTGATCAGGCGATAGCCCACCTCCATGCCAAGCGGATCGACCATCGTGACGTCTTCCCACGACGCTTCGGCGGCCTCGGCCGGCGCGGCGGGCGCGCGCGCGTCGTTCGACTTCGTTTCTGCTGCCGTGGCCTCGCGGCGCAACATGTACCGACCGAGCCAGATCAGCCCGGCAGCCAGCAGCAAGAACGCGAAATGCGGCATTCCCGGGATGATGCCCATCATGCCGATAATGGCGGCCGTGATGAACAACACGCGCGGATTCGAGAAGAGCTGGCCGGTCAGCTGCTGACCGACGTCCTGCTCGTTCGACACTCGCGAGACGATGACACCGGCGGCCGTGGAGATCACCAGCGCCGGAATCTGCGCCACGAGGCCGTCGCCGATCGTCAGCAGCGTGTAGTTATGCACCGCAGTGCCAAAGTCCAGGTCGTGCTGCACCATGCCCACGACCATGCCGGCCACGACGTTGATGAACATGACCAGCAGGCCCGCGATGGCATCGCCACGCACGAACTTCGACGCACCATCCATCGCGCCGTAGAAATCGGACTCCTGCGCCACCTCGGCACGACGCTTGCGCGCGCCCTCTTCA
This sequence comes from Cupriavidus sp. HMR-1, assembly GCF_000319775.1. Classification (NCBI taxonomy): domain Bacteria; kingdom Pseudomonadati; phylum Pseudomonadota; class Betaproteobacteria; order Burkholderiales; family Burkholderiaceae; genus Cupriavidus; species Cupriavidus sp. HMR-1. Next base: position 9,980 of record NZ_ANKP01000021.1, on the reverse strand, counting down.
TTGATCAGGCCGGCGTTCAGGTCCGCGTCGATCGCCATCTGCTTGCCCGGCATCGCGTCCAGCATGAAGCGCGCGCCCACCTCGGCGATACGGCCCGCGCCCTTGGTGATCACCATGAAGTTGATCACCACCAGGATGGCGAACACCACGATACCGACCGCGAAGTTGCCACCCACCAGGAAGTGGCCGAAGGCTTCGATCACCTTGCCGGCGGCGTCCGGGCCGGTATGCCCTTCGAGCAGCACCACGCGCGTGGAGGCAACGTTCAGCGACAGGCGCAGCAGCGTGGAGAACAGCAGGACCGACGGGAATGCCGCGAAGTCGAGCGGACGCTGCGTGTACATGCCAACCAGCAGCACCATGATCGACAGCGCAATGTTGAACGTGAACAGCAGATCCAGCACAAACGCGGGCAACGGCAGGATCATCATGCCGAGGATCATGATGATCAGCACCGGCCCCGCGAGCGCCTTCATCTGGGCACCAGAGCGCAGGCCCGGCAAGTTGAGGATGTTCGTCAGTGCGTTCATGCGCGGCTTTCCGGTACGGCAAGTTCATCCGGCACCAACAGATCCGCGGGCCCATCGGGCTGCGGACCGTAGCTGTAGTGCCAGTTCTTCAGTTGATAGACCCAGGCCAGGACCTCGGCCACGGCGGTGTACAGGCCGGCCGGAATCTCGTGACCCAGCTCGACGTGGCGATGCAGCGCACGTGCCAGCGGCGGCGCCGACAGCATCGGCACGCGGTGTTCCGCGGCCAGTTCGCGGATCCGCGCGGCCACTTCGTCGGCACCCTTAGCCACCACGCGCGGCGCGCCCATGCGGCCTTCCTCGTAGCGCAGCGCCACGGCGTAGTGCGTGGGGTTGGTCACCACCACGTCGGCCTTGGGCACTTCGGCCATCATGCGGCGGCGCGCAATGGCACGCTGCTGCTGGCGGATACGCGCCTTGATGTGCGGATCGCCATCGGTTTCCTTCATCTCCTGCTTGATCTCTTCCTTGGTCATGCGGAGCTTCTTGTGGAACGTATAGAGCTGCCAGGGCACGTCCAGCGCGGCCACCAGAATCAGCGATCCCGCCACCACACCGCTGACATACAGCACCAGTTCCATCATGTGCAGCAGTGCTTCCTGGATCGGCGCGTCCATCAGCGCGATCGCCTCCGGCAGCTTGCGCCAGATCATCCAGGCGCCCACGCCACCCACCAGTAGCGACTTGGCGATGGCCTTGGCCAGTTCCACCAGCGAATGCGCAGAGAACAACCGGCCGAGGCCGGCGATCGGCGACATGCGCGAGAAATCGGGCGAGAACGACTTGGTCGAGAACATCCAGCCGCCCAGGGCCAGCGGCGTCACCAGTGCCGCGACGCCGAACATCAGCAGAAGCGGCAGGAATGCCAGCAGGGCGTCCCAGACAATGGCGGCAAACTGGGACAACATGCGATTCGTGTCGAAGGCCGTGGCCGGCTCGAACGCGAGGCCGGCATGCATCACGGCATCGAGCTTGCGGCCCAGCACGCCGCCCGTGCTCCAAAGGCCGATCACGCCGGTCATCAGCATCACGAACGTGCCGAGCTCGCGCGAACGCACCACCTGCCCCTCTTCACGCGCCTTTTCAAGGCGCCGGGCTGTGGCGGGTTCGGTTTTCTCGAGATCGCTTTCCTCGGACATGGACGCTCCAGGCGCGAAGCGCAGACGGCACTTCGTCACCGAGGATTATCAAATCCCCGGCCGGGAAGCATTGGGAGGAAAAGGCGGGGAAACAGGTCCCTGTTTCAGGAATGGAGGGGGCAGCGGCGTTAACGGTCCTCGGGGTGCCGATCTTTAGGGGGACCGCCCCAAAATGCCGGGATCGCGCACTGTCCAGCTGGCATCCGGCGGCATGTGCCGCCTTTGCGATGCAGCACGATTCAGCGTCGGGCGACGCCGCATCGCAAGGCGCGCAGACTCAGGACAGGCGCTCCGGGTCGATGGAGATGCCCAGTTGTTCGGCCATCTCCTCGACCAGCGCCTGCAGGCGCGCCACCTTGTCTTCCAGCTCGCGATGGCTGATCCGGAGCGCCTCCAGCTCCGACGGCGCGATCTCGATGCTCGCGCTCGCGCGTGGGCCCGGCGCTTCGGCCAGACTGACTTCTCCGCATAGCAGGTGCGTCCAGCGGTGTTCGCGCTCCCCCGGGCCACGGGGCAGCTTCACGACCAGGGCGGGATCGCGTTCGGCCAGCTCGTCCAGGAACGCCTCGACCGAGGAGATATCGGCAAAGGCGTGCAGCCGCGCCGTGTTCAGGCGCAGTTCCGCCGCCGTCTGCGGCCCGCGCAGCAGCAGCGTGGACAGCAACGCCGCGGACTGGCTCGGCACGCCAAGCACACGGGCAAGGTTCTGCTCGAAGCGGGGCACCCGGCTGCTGCTGCCTTCGAACACGAGGCTCAGCGATTTGAGGCCATCGATGGCGGTCAGGATCTCGTCCTCGCCGGCGCTCATCACCGGCGATCGCGCGGTCTTCTGGTTGCAACCGGCGGCCAGCGCATTGAGTGACAACGGATAGGTATCGGGAACGGTGAACTGCTTTTCGAGCAGCACCGCCACCACACGGCCTTCGAGCGGGGTCAGGGCGCGCAGTGGCGGGCGGGACGAAGCCCCGGTGGCCATGGGGGTGTCTGGAGTGTCGGGGGTATCGGTCATTTCGGGCTACGGCTAGGTCGGCAAGGCGACCATTGAAGCGCAAGCGGGCGGCTGGCGCAACCTCGCCCGAAGCTGGCGGAGCCCGCGCCGCCCCCGTGGCCCCCGTAGCCCGCGCCGCCCCCGCAGCCCCCGTAGCCCTTTACCGTGTGATTGGCGGATTGCCCCGGCGCCGTGCCAGCAGCGGTGCATCCACGCCGTCCACGCCGACCAGACCCAGCACGGTGGTCAGGCCCCATTGCGCGCCTTCCCAGGCATTGGTGGGATCAAACCACTCGCCACGCGAGTGTGCGCCGCCCGATTTTCCGCCGCTGCCAATGATGATGGCCGGAATGCCCAGCGCCATCGGCACGTTGGCGTCGGTGCTGCCGCCCCGCAGGGTTGGCGCCTCCTTGCTGTTGGCGTGAATCACGCGGACAGCCGATTGTACGATCACCGAGTCGGTCGGCGTCTGCCCGGCCGGGCGATCGCCAATCAGCTTCGTCTGGAACGTGATGTCTTGGCCCGTGGCTGGCGCCCAGCGACGATTCTCGTCCGCAACCCCGGCTGCAATCGCATCCATGATGTGCTTTTCGGTTTCCAGCAGCGCCGGCGTGCCGTTCGAACGGATATCGACCGCCATGCGCGCATCGCCCGCGATCGCGTTGACCGACGTCCCGCCGGAAACCGTGCCGACCGTGAACGTGGTCTTGGGATCGGATGGCGTGCGCACATCGCTGATCTTGCTGATAGCGCGCCCCATGGCATGAATGGCGCTGGGCAGGCCAAACGCGCCAAAGCTGTGACCGCCGGGACCGCGGAAGGTCACTTCGTAGCGATGGCTGCCGGTGCCCTGCGTCAGCACGCGATCGCCGGTGCCGGGTTCGATGCCGACCATGCCGTCGATATCGGGATGCTCGCGGAACACCGCCTTCATGCCGCGCAGGTTGCCAAGTTCTTCCTCGCCGACGTTGCCCACGAAGACCAGATCGCCAACCGTCCGCACATTGTTTTCGTTGAGCACCTTCAGCCAGGACAACAACACGGCGAGTCCGCGCGTGTCGTCGCCGATACCGGGGGCGTATAGCTTGCCGTCACGCGCCTTGACGGTGACATCGGTGCCTTCCGGGAAGACCGTATCGAGGTGGGCGGAAATCAGCAGTTTCGGGCCATTGCCCACGCCCTTGCGGATCCCGACCGCATTGCCTTCGGCATCAATATGGGCATCGGCCAGACCAAGCGCCTTGAGCCGCGAGACGAAGTACTCGGCGCGCGCGCGCTCCTTGAAGGGCGGCGCGGGAATCTCGGTCATGGTCTTCAGTTCGGTCAGCGCGCGCGCGTCATCGGCGCGGACGTCCGTCATCAGCTTCTTGTGGACCGGGGATGCTTCGAGTTTGGTGTAGGCAGTGTCTACCGCTGGGGAGACCTGTGGGAGGGGCAGCGTCTGCGCGTGGGCAATTCCGGCAAGCATTCCGGCAAGTGCGGCGGCTGCGAGGGCAACAACGGTACAGCGAGCAGGCATGGGGGCAATCCTCTGGCAGGGGGAGAAACCGTGTTTGCTGCGATTGTGCCAGTGAATGCGAAGGTGCGCTGAAGCGCCGCTCTCCCGCGATGCGGGAGAGCGGAAGCCTATCGCCAAACGGCCTCAGAAGCCAAGGCTCGCCAGCAGATCGTCCACCTGCGACTGGTCCGACACCACATCGGCCTTGCCTTCTGGATTGATCTGCGGACCATTGATCAGGGAAGGGGGCGCCTCCACGCGCCGATCGGCCGGCACGTTGTCGATCAGCACCTGCAGCAGTTCCTGCTCCAGCGTGCGGATCATGTCCATCATCTTCTTGATCACCTGGCCCGTCAGGTCCTGGAAGTCCTGGGCCATCATGATCTCGAGCAGATGGCTGCCGGTGGCCTTGGTCTTCTCCGGAACCTCGGTCAGGAACTCGCGCGTGTCGAGCACCAGCGTGCGGGCGTCGCCCAACTCCACGGGTTGCTCGAACCACTCGCCCCAGCGCTTGTCCAGCGCGGTGGCCTTGGCCTCGAGTTCTTCCTGCAGCGGCTGCGCCAGTTCCACGGCCGTGAGCGAACGCTCGGCAGCCTGCTCGGTCATGGCGGCGATGTAGCTCAGACGGTCGCGCGCGTCGGGAATGGCCTGGGCGGCGCGCTCGATTTCCTTGTCGAGCCCCAGCTCCCGCATGTTGTCGCGCAGCATCCGGGTCAGGTTGCCGATGCGATGGATGATCTGCTCGGCCGCTTCGTTGCTGAAAGTCGGAGTCGTCGACATGTCGCGTCCCTCTTATTGACCCATTTTCTCGAAGATCTTGGTGATCTTCTCGTCGAGCGTGGCGGCGGTAAACGGCTTGACCACGTAGCCATTGGCGCCTGCCTGCGCGGCGGCGATGATGTTCTCCTTCTTGGCTTCAGCCGTCACCATCAGCACCGGCGTCTTGGCGATCTCGGGCGTCGCGCGGATCGTCTGCAACATGGTCAGGCCATCCATGTTCGGCATGTTCCAGTCCGAAACCACGAACTGGAAGCTGCCATCCTTGACCTTCTCCAGGCCGGCTGCGCCGTCCTCGGCTTCGTCCACGTTGGTGAAACCAAGCTCCTTGAGCAGGTTGCGGATGATCCGGCGCATGGTCGGGAAATCGTCGACCACGAGAATCTTGATGTTCTTGTCCACTGTTACGGCTCCAAAACGGTTGCGGATGGCCATGCCATCCGGATGATTGCTGCTTATCTGACCTCTCGCGCGCTATACGCGCTGCGCCCGCGCGCCAAACGTAGCCAGGTGCGCCATGACGCGCTGGCTCATCTGGTGCAGGGGCACCACTTCATGCACACCGCCGGCCGCGATGGCTTCCTTCGGCATACCAAACACGATGCAGGATTGCTCGTCCTGCGCCAGGTTGTAGGCGCCTGCCTCGCGCATTCGCAACATGCCGCGCGCGCCGTCCTTGCCCATGCCGGTCAGGATCACGCCCGTGACGTTCTTGCCACCGTGAATCGCGGCGGAATCGAACAGCACATCCACGGACGGTCGGTGCCGATTGACCGGCGCTTCCTGGGACAGGTGCGCCACGTAGTTCGCGCCGCTACGTGCCAGCAGCATGTGCGAATCGCCGGGCGCGATGTACGCATAGCCTGGCAGCACACGCTCGCCATGCTCGGCTTCCTTGACCGTGATGCGGCACAGGCCGTTCAGGCGGTGCGCGAACGACTTCGTGAAACCCGCCGGCATGTGCTGGACGATCATGACCGCCGGAGAATCGGGCGGTAGCGGCGTCAGGAAATCCTTGATCGCCTCGGTACCACCCGTGGAAGCCCCGACGATGATCAGCTTTTCCGTCGACAACAGCGGCGCGCGCAGCATCGGCGCGACGGGCGCCGCGCCAGCGCTCTGCTCCGCACGCGCACGCACGCGGGCGCGCGATGCGGCGCGGATCTTGTCCGCGATTGTCTGCGTGTAGTCCAGCAGGCCTTCACGGATACCGAGCTTCGGCTTGGTCACGAAGTCCACGGCGCCGAGTTCCAGCGCGCGCATCGTGATCTCGGACCCGCGCTCGGTCAGCGACGACACCATGAGCACCGGCATCGGCCGCAGGCGCATCAGGCGCTCAAGAAAATCCAGGCCGTCCATGCGCGGCATTTCTACGTCCAGCGTCAGCACGTCCGGATTGACGCGCTTGATCAGGTCGCGCGCCACCAGCGGATCCGGGGCGGTACCTACCACCTCCATGTCCGGCTGGCTGTTGATGATTTCCGACATCAGGCTGCGTATCAGCGCGGAATCGTCCACGCACAGCACCTTGATCTTCGCGGCAGTCATGTTGGTCTCTACGTCTCTTGCGTGTATTTCGTGTATGACGCGTCTTGTACGTCCCGCGCGCCCGACATCAGGTCGGGATCCTGGCCGTGGTCTGTCGCGTGAACAGTTCCACGGCGCCTCGCGCGGGTGCCTTCGTCGACGTGGACAGCGCGCGTGCCAGGGCACGTTCCTCGCGTTCGACGCCTACGGTATCGTCCTGGCGCGTCAGCCGGCGGACCAGTGCAAGGCCGGTACGTGGAAAGTAGCTGACACGTCGCGCGTGCGGTCCGCGCAGATCCTGCGCGGCCACGCGCACTTCTTCCGTGCGCAGGTACTTCAGTACGAAATCGGCATTCCGATCCCCGATATTTAGGGTCGTCATGTTGGCCAGCACCGCGCCACCGCCAAATACTTTGGCCTCCAGCCGTTCACGACGCGCGCCCATCTTCAGCAGTTCATTGATAAGCACTTCGAGCGCGTAGCAGCCGTAGCGCATCGACGTAGAGAGCATCCGGTCGGCGCCGGCGTTCTCGTCATCGGGCAGCATGAAATGGTTCATGCCGCCGACACCGGCCACTTCGTCACGGATGCACGCGGACACGCACGATCCCAGGACGGTCGTGAGTACGACGTCCTCGGCGGTCACGTAGTACTCGTTGGGCAACAGCTTGATGGCCTGCCGGTCGAATTCGCGGTCAAAGTACTTCCGGGTGGCGATGGCCTCCGGCATCTGGGGCGTGCCGCGCATCATGCAGCTCCGCTCTTGTTCGTCAGCTCGTACACGGTCTGCCCGCGCAACTGGAATGCGCGGGTGACGTACGAGAAGTTCTCCGAGTGCCCCGCGAACAGCAGGCCGTTTGGCTTGAGCAGCGGCGCGAACCGTTCGAGAATCTGGCCCTGCGTCGGCTTGTCGAAATAGATCATCACGTTGCGGCAGAAGATCGCATCGAACTTCTCGCGCAAGCCCCAATCCGGCGCCAGCAGGTTCAGCGGCTCGAAGGTGACCGTCGCGGCAAGCTCCGGCTTGACCTTGACCGACCCGGCCCGCGCGCCGGTGCCCTTCAGGAAGAAACGCTTGAGCCGTTCCTGCGACAGCCGCGATACCTGCTCGGCGGTATAGATGCCGCTGCGCGCCTTGGCCAGCACCTGGGTGTCGATGTCCGTGGCCAGCACCGTGCCCGCGCGTTCGCCCAGCGCTTCCGCCAGCGTGATGGCGATCGAGTACGGCTCCTCGCCGGTCGACGCCGCGGCGCACCAGACGCTGTAGGGTCGCCCGATTTTCTTGGCGTGCTCGGCCAGCAGCGGAAAGTGATGAGCCTCGCGAAAGAACGACGTCAGGTTCGTTGTCAGCGCGTTGGTGAAGTACTCCCACTCCGACGAACGCTCGTCGGCTTCGAGCTGCGCGAGATAGGTGCTGAAGTCCGCAAGCTGCAGTGTGCGCAACCGCCGGGCCAACCGGCTGTAGACCATCTCCCGCTTGTGGCTGCCAAGCGAGATGCCCGCGCGCTTGTGAATCAGCGCGCGGATCTTCTCGAAGTCGCGCTCGGTCAGCAGAAAGTCGCGCATCTCATCGCGCAATGGCGCCAGCACGGGCGCACCGGGCGTCATAGCCGCGCCTGGCTTCCTGATGGCGCTGGAGGAAGAACGGAGCGGCGTCATGGTGTATGTCCTTCAAGGTACCGGGGAGTCGGCGATGCGGGCTGCCGGACGTGCCGGCAAGCATCAGGCGAGCTCGGCCTCGATCAATTCCATCTCTGGGCTGGTCATCATGCGTTCGATGTCGATCAGGATCAGCATCCGGCCTTCCACCGAACCCAGCCCGGTCAGATGTTCGTTGGAGACCGACACGCCGAACTCCGGCGCGGGCTTGATGTCATCGCCGGTGAGCGTCAGCACGTCCGATACGCCGTCGACGACGATGCCAACCACGCGGCCGGCCACGTTCAGGATGATCACCACGGTCTGGTGGTCATAGCGCACGTTGCCGAGCTTGAACTTCAGGCGCAGGTCGACGATCGGCACGATCACGCCGCGCAGGTTGGTCACGCCCTTGAGGAAGTCTGGCGCGTTGGCGATGCGCGTCACCGTCTCGTAGCTGCGGATCTCCTGCACCTTGAGGATGTCGATGCCATATTCTTCCGTCCCCAGCGTAAAGACCAGGTACTCCTGACCCGAGGCTTCGCTGCCCTGGGTATCGATATGTCCGATGCCGGCCATGTCCGTTCTCCTTGGTGTCGATTACTACGCGGCCATCGGGGCCTGGCGGCGCACACCAGTGCGCTGCAGCGCGCCGACGTCCACGATCAGGGCCACGCTGCCGTCGCCGAGGATGGTGGCGGCGGAAATGCACGGCACCTTGCGATAGTTGGTCTCGAGGTTCTTGAGCACCACCTGGTGCTGCCCGATCAACTGGTCCACCAGCAACGCGAAGCGCTTGCCTTCGGCCGCCAGGATCACGGCAATACCTTGCGTGGGCTCCTGCACGGCGTTGGCCACGTTGAAGACCTTGTGCAGTTCCAGCAGCGGCAGGTATTCGCCGCGCACGTTCATCACCCGCTCGCCGTTGGCCGCGGTGTGCACGTCGTCGGCCATCGGCTGCAGCGACTCCATCACGCAGTTCAGCGGCAGGATGAAGGTTTCTTCGCCAGTACGTACCGACATGCCGTCCAGAATCGCCAGCGTCAGCGGCAGCACGATGCGGGTGGTGGTGCCCAGCCCGGCGCGCGAGCTGATCTCCACGTGGCCGCCCATCTCCTGGATGTTCCGCTTGACCACGTCCATGCCAACGCCCCGGCCGGAGACATCGGTAATGACTTCGGCCGTGGAAAAGCCCGGCGCGAAGATAAGCTGCCAGACTTCGTCGTCGGGCATGTTCTCGGAGACCGGCAGGCCGTTCTGCATCGCCTTGGCCAGGATGCGCTCGCGGTTCAGGCCGGCGCCGTCATCGCTCACCTCGATGACGATGTTGCCACCTGCGTGCTGCGCGGAGAGGATCAGTTGTCCGGTCGGCTCCTTGCCGGAGGCAATACGCTTCTCTGGTGTTTCGATGCCGTGATCGAGACTGTTTCGCACCAGATGGGTCAGCGGATCGATGATCCGCTCGATCAGGCCCTTGTCCAGTTCCGTTGCCTTGCCGAACGTGACCAGATCGATCTGCTTGCCGAGCTTGCCCATCATGTCGCGCACCAGACGCGGGAAGCGCGAGAACACGTAGTCCATCGGCATCATCCGGATGGACATCACCGCTTCCTGCAGATCGCGCGCATTGCGCTCGAGCTGGCCCATGCCTGAGAACAGGCGGTCGAACAGCACCGGGTCCAGTGACGACGCGGTCTGCGCCAGCATCGACTGGGTAATGACGAGTTCGCCCACGAGGTTGATGATCTGGTCGACCTTCTCGGTCGGCACGCGGATCGAACCGGCATCCGGGGTGTGCGCGGCCGCGGGCTTGGCCTTCTCTTTCTCCTTGGCAGCCACCGGTGCGGCGGCGGGCGCGACAGGCGCGACGGCTGCCGGCGCGG